>JAGARY010000258.1 GCA_017622055.1 Treponema sp.
GAAAGATTTTGTTCCACTTTCGGCAGAAGAGCAAGATGTTGTTGCAAAAGCAACAGATTTAATTAAATCAACAATTGCAATTCCTTGTACAGCTTGTCGTTATTGTACAGACGGATGTCCTCAAAAAATCAATATTCCAAGAATGTTTGAACTTTACAATGAATCAAAACGCTATGGCGTAGCAAGTTTTAAATGGCATTACAACGAAGAACTTAAAAAAACAGGAAATCCTGCAGATTGTATTGAATGCCACTTGTGCGAAAGCAACTGTCCACAAAAATTGCAAATTGTAGATTTGTTAAAAGAAGTTGCAAAAACATTTGGGTAATTTTTAAATAAAATCAGAAGTCTGACAAAGTGACTTTTCTATAATGGCTCGGCAAGTTTGGAAGTCTAATCTTCTACGACGCTGGCCATTTTTTGTTTATCGCCCCAAAATAAATCATCCTTGTTGTATTACTACAGAATAGTAAAACTCAAAAAAGACACACTTTTTCTCTTTTGACTGAGTATTTTCTTGTTTATCTATCAAACTTTTGTTAAGATTGTAATACACGGAAATTTATGGAATTATTTATGGAAAATTTAGATAACATTCAAGAAGATTCTAAAAAACTATTAGGACAATTCTTTACCATCACAAATCCTTTTAATATTGATATTTTTTATAAATGGATGAAATTGATTCCTGAAGAAAAGAAAACTTGTATAATTGAACCTTTTGCTGGAGCAAATAACATTGTAAAAATGATACAAGATTTGGGATTTGATAATGATTGGGCTTGTTATGATATTGAACCAAGTGAAAATAACGTTGTTAAAAAGTACACAATTATACAACAAGACACTTTAAAAGCTTTTCCACAAAAATATTATACAGGAATTACAAATCCTCCTTATCTTGCAAAAAATTCAGCAACAAGAGCTCAAATGGAATTTCCAAACACAAAATACGATGATTTATATAAAGTTTCTTTAGATGTAATGTTAGAAAATCTCGAATACATTGCAGCAATCATTCCTGAAAGCTATATTACCGCTAATTTGTTTCATAATAGGCTTTACGCTTTTGTGTCTTTAACTTGTAAAATGTTTGAAGATACAGAATGCCCAGTTTGTCTTGCCTTATTTATTCCTGAAAATCAAAAAAATAAAATAGGATTAGAAGTTGATGATTTTTATATCTACCGACAAAATAAAAAAATTGGAAATTATAAAGAACTAAAAAAGAAAAAACCAACTTCCGCATTAGAAATATCTTGGACTTTTAATGATAAGAAAGGGAATATTGGAATTAGGTGTATTGACGGAACAATTACTCCTTCAATTGAATTTATAAAAGGAGAAGAAATTTCTGAAGATAAAATAAAAGTATCATCAAGAAGTCTAACAAGAGTTTCTGGGCTTCCAGCGAATATCGATTTATCAGTATTCTTAGAACAGTGCAATAAAATACTAACTAAATACAGAGAAGATACTGAAGACATTTTCTTAACATCTTTTAAAGGATTAAGAAAAGACAACAAATATAGAAAAAGATTAGATTTTGCAAATGCAAAAGTAATTATGAATTCCGCCATAGAACAAATACAATAAGAGGAATCACATGATAAAATTAACATTAGAGGAATGCAAATCTTTCAAGTTCTCTCCTATTCAATATGAACTCGAAGAAATTAGAATCAGAGAATTAAATGTAAATCTTATTTATAACCTTATAGACATATCACAAGATGAAAATTCCTTAAACATTCTTAATAGAAATGATTTACAAAATATAAAAGATATACCCTATAAACTAATCAAATTTTATCAAACATATATTGGGGACATTTCAGAAGAAGTAAATCCAAAAACAATCATCAACAAGATAAAAAGAGAAAAAGAAGATTTAGAAGTAAAAATACGAAACTTTGCAGAAAAATGGTCTTTTGAAGAACAATTTATAATGAATGAATTAAAAACAAATGAATTGTTACTTCTATCTTTTGTCAAAGAGCCTGGAAAACAAACATTTCATCAACATTTTGCGGCTAAATACCTTTCAACTCTACCACTAATTGAAAATTTTGAACAATTACCTTCGGGTGGAAATGAAGCACTATATGTGGTAAATGGAAAAATAGTGAAAGGAAAAGATAAGGATGACCAAAAAACAGGAAAATCTATAGATTTTAAATGGGAATATACATTTAATGGTAAAAAC
>JAGARY010000259.1 GCA_017622055.1 Treponema sp.
AAATTGAAAAACACCATGAAGAAAGATATCTTAAATTGTTGAAAAACGTAGAAGACAAAATTGTTTTCTCAAAAGACGGCGATGCAATTTGGCAATGTAGAAACTGTGGACATATTGTAGTTGGAAAAGAAGCCCCAAAAGTTTGTCCAGTTTGTGCTCATCCACAAGCATACTTCCAAGTAGCTGCAGAAAACTACTAATCAATATTTTGCATCTGTAAATTAAAAGACTGTTTGATAAGTTTTAAACTTGTTGAGCAGTCTTTTTTTATGGAAAAAAATTTGCCTTTTTTTTTAAATTTTAGTAAATTTAAACGAGTTTTATTCATTATTTTAAAGTTTGGGATGGGTTATGGAAAGAGTAAAAGAGACAGAAAAGATTTTAACTAATAAAAAGTTTAAAAGTTTTATGAAAAAAGCTTTATTTAGTAGACTTGTTCTTTTTGGTCTTATTTTAATTTTTCAACTTTTTTTATATTTACTATTTATTTTATGGCTAAAACCATACTTTAATCTTTTTTTGGGAAGTAATGTTTTAATTATTTTTATTTTTATGATTGTTTTGGCAAATAGCAATGGTAAAAATGAATTTAAAATTGCATGGTTAGTTCCTGTTTCAATTTTTCCACTTTTTGGTGTGGCAATGTATTTGCTTTATCACACAAATGGCGGTGGCTTAAAAACAAAGAAAAAACTTTTATGTTTAAAGAACAAAACAGAAAATCTTTTACAAGAAAATCAAAATCATTCTGAAAAAATCAAAGAATATTCGGAAGTGGAAGGACTTTCTAATTTTTTAATTAATTCTGGAAAATATTATCCTTCTTTTGATTCCAAAGTTACATATTTTAAAAATGGTGAATTATTTTTTGATGATTTTATTTCAAAATTAGAAAGTGCCAAAAAATTTATTTTTATTGAATTTTTTATTATAGATTTAGATGAATCTTGGGAAAAAATTGTTTCTGTGTTGACAAAAAAAGCAAGTGAAGGTGTTGAAGTTAGAGTTCTTTATGATGCTATGGGCTCCATTTTAGCTTCTTCAAAATTTTATGTGAATTTTTTGCAATCTAAAGGAATAAATGCACAAATATTTTTGCCACTTTTTCCAATTTTTTCTACTCAGCAAAATAATCGGGATCACAGAAAAATTGTTGTTATTGATGGCCAAATTGCTTATACAGGTGGCGTAAATATTTCAAATGAATATTTTAATATGGAACAGCGCCGTTTTAATTATTGGAAAGATAATGCAATTAGAATTGAAGGTTCTGCAATTAAATCTTTTGTTGCAATGTTCATGCAAACTTGGAATATTTCTAAAAAATACGATGATAATTATGAATATTATTTAAACTCTTGTGATGCTTCAAATGAAGAAAAAGGTGTGATTATTCCTTATGGTGATGATGCTTATAATAATCAAGATTTAGCGGAAAATATTTATTTACATATAATAAACAATGCAAAGAAATATGTAAAAATTACAACGCCTTATGTTTTAATAGATAATCAACTTTTTGAAGCCTTGGTTTTTGCGGTTAATAGAGGAGTTGAAGTTTCAATTATTGTTCCTTCAGTTCCAGACCATTTTGTGACTTTTTGTATGGGGCGAGTTTTTATAAAGCAGTTAATTGACATGGGTGTAAAAGTGTACGAATATAAACGAGGATTTATTCATGCAAAAACTTTTGTGAGTGATGATAGATTTGCCACAATTGGCTCAGTGAATCTTGATTATAGAAGTCTATTTCATCATTTTGAGTGCGGGGCTTTGCTTTATGAAAAACCTTGTATAGAAGATATAAAAAATGATTTTTCAGAAATGATTGAAAATGATTGCAAAGAATTTACACAAGAAAGTTATAAATCATTCCCATTAGTAAATAGAATGATTGGAAGAATATTTAAAGTGTTTGCTCCGTTGATGTAATGAAAGAAGACAAACGTTTGTTCATTTTGTCCCTATGTCATTCTCTGTAATTTATCATTTATGTCATCGAGAATCTATGCTCAAAACAAGATCCTCGGAACAAGTCCGAGGATGACAGAGCAACACAAGGACAGAGCTTTTATTAGTATTCAAAAACAAATTCTGTTTGAGAAGTTAATTCATTTACTGTTGTTCCGAATTTTTGTGAAACGGCATAGTTAGAAAGTTTTGCTACATTTCCAACAGAATCATATTTAATTACTAAACGATTTAAAACTTCTTTGTTATCATCGTAAGTTGTAATTTCTTCAAGTTTTCCATTTTTGTAGCGGAAAATTTGCTTTGTTGTTTTGTCAGAAATACTTGAATAATTTGTGATGCTTTGAATTGAACCATCTTCTGCATATTCAAAAATCTCTTCTTCATCCAAAGTGCCATCTGCAAAATAAGTTGCAATTGAACTATAACGTCCTTTATCGTCATATTTGTAGATTGTTTTCCACATTAAAGCACCATCAGAATTATAACCAGACTTATCTACTAAATTTCCATCTTTATATGAATAAATAGTTTTAGATTTTAAATTGTTATTTGCATCATATTCAGAAACATCTGATTTTTGTCCGTTGTTATAAGAAACTTCTGTTTTCCAAACTAATTCAGAATCTGCATTATATCCACTTTGATTTATAAGACTTCCGAATGCATCGTAATTAGAATCAATTTTACTAATTAATACATCTCTGGCTGTGTATTCAAAAGATTCAAAATCATAGCCGTTTTCATCAAAAGTTCTAACAACTTTTAATTCTGGAGTTCTAAAATAGTTCCCAAATTTTGATGAAATGGCAAAATCTGTTTGAGTGTATCCTTTTGGATTTCCTTCAAAAGAAACATAATCAAAAATATTAATTGCAGAAAGTGAAGAACAAATTCCAGCAATAAATCCAAGAACTAATAGTTTTTTCATAATTCCTCCAAAAAAAACTCTGTGTTTAACTATATTTGATTATCGGCTTATTGTAAAAAAAAATAAAGCGAATTAATATTACTTTAAGGAAAAAACATGACAAATTTTCAATGGGAATGCTTCAATAAGTTTCGTAATACTTTTAAAGATATGGTTACACAGTGGAATAATCAAGCAAAATCTTTGATTCTTGTGCAAGAAAAAGCTATGGAATTCTTCAAAAATGTAGATTATGAACTTCAAACTCCAATTGTTTATAATACAGCTTTAGATGAAATTACACAAAATGATGAAATAAAGTTGATTGTAATTGGTGATAATCCTGGGAAAGATGAACAACTTACAAAAAATCAAAAATATTTGGTTGGGCAAGCTGGAAAATTAGGAAATAGTTTTTTTAAAAATCATGATGAATTGGGAATTGATTTTAGAAAAAATGTGATAATTCTTAATAAAACACCAATTCATAGTGCAAAGACAAATCAATTAAAGAAATTTGCTACTTTTGGTGGAAAAGAGATTGAAAATTTAATAAAAGAAACCCAAATTTGGATGGCACAAGAAACAGCAAAACTTCATCAAAAGTTATTACAATGTTCTGAAAATAAAGATTTTCCTCAATTGTGGTTGGTTGGCTATTCGGAATTAAAAGAAAAAGGAATTTTTACAGATTATAAAAATGAATTGAAAAAGCAATATCAAAAATCAGAAGAGGCAAAAAAGGCTTGGGCTAACGTGTTTGTATATCAACATTTTTCTATGAACAGATTTTCAATTGATTTAAAAGAATTTTCAACTGAAAACAAAAATTTAGATTTGAAAACTCAGTTGAAAACTCTTGGTAAAAAACACAAGGATGAGATTTTTTAATAATGGAATTATTGTTGTTCAGATTCTTCCATACTTTTGCGTTTTAAGATTGCTTGATTTGTGTAGTGAATGAATGTAAAGAACAAAGTTACAAAGAATAAAGTAAGTAATAAAACCATCATTCCTTTGTATGTACCAAGCAAGTATGAAATAACAACAAGTGAACACAAAAGCAACTGAATAAATACAACAAGATAAAGTGTTCCAGGTTTTGTGTATCCTAAATTTAATAATTTATGATGCAAGTGAGATTTATCTGGAGACATAATAGGTCTTTTATCTCTGATACGACGCCAGATTGCTGCAATTGTATCAAAAATAGGAAAAGCAGCTAAACTTACAATAATCAAAAATTTATTAAATTCAATTACATTATCTGAAGGAATTAAAGGTATTGTTGCAATCATAAAGCCTAAGAATTGGCTTCCACAATCTCCCATAAACAATTTTGCAGGTGGCCAGTTAAAGCACAAGAATCCTAAAATAGATGCAGCCAAAATAAAACAAATAACGGCAACATTATTTGAAGAAAGTGTATAGATAATACCTAGTGTTAAAATTGTTGTAAAAGAAAGAGATCCACATAAGCCGTCAAGACCATCAATTAAATTGAAAGCATTGATAACTCCAATAATCCAACAAAAAGTAAGTACATAACTTATGATTAAAGGAAGTTCAAATGGCCCAATTTGTTTAAATCTATTACCAGAAAATATTACAAAACTAGTTGCGATAATTTGAACTAATAATTTTATGATAGCACGTAAAGTGTGAATATCATCAATGAGACCAAAAACAAAAATAATCAAACCTGCAGAAATTATTGGTAAATATGTAAAAAATAGAGAAGAATCTGTAAGAAGAATGTATGCAACTGTACAGATAAAGAAGGATATTGCTATGCCAACTCCCCCTAGTCTAGAAATATTACCAGAATGGATTTTTCTAGCATCTTGATAGTCAAATATATTAAATTTAGTTGAAAGTTTAATTATGAGAGGCATAGAGAGTAATGAAAGTACAAAGGCAATTAAAGAAATAATTAACATATAGATAATTCTATTATAAAACGTGGTGATTATCAATCATAAAATAAATAATTGTTATTGAATTTTAGTAATGAAAGATGATAAAATAAAAAGATTTCATATAAAATAAAGGGAATACTATGTTGCAAAATGAAAATATAAATAGTCAAGTTGAAGATAATTCACAACCAAATGACGACGATGAAATTTCTTTAATTGATTTATTTGCGGTTCTTTGGAAAAGAAAATGGATGATTATTGGAATTACTGTGGCTGCTATGGTTGCAGTTGTTGTTTATAGTGTTATTTCTTTAATGCTTCCACCTGAAAAATCATATATGCCAAATGAATATACAGTTTCTTCTACAATGCTTATTCGTGAAGATGATTCTAGTTCGGGAATTAATCTTGGAGGTGCTTCTTCTATGGCAAGTTTGCTAGGAATTTCAATTCCTTCTGGTGGTTCAAATACGAGTTCTTTGATTTTGTATTTAATAAAGTCCGATATATTTTTAGATGCAATTGTAAAACAGTTTGATATTATTAATAAATATGAAATTGAAAAGTCACCAATAGCGAATGGAAGAGATACAGTTAGGGAGTTAGTAACAGCAGAATTTGATAGTGGAACTGGTGTATTAAAACTTTCTTGTACAAGCACTGATGTTCAATTTGCTTTTGATGTTGTTAATTTTACAGTTGAATGGATTACTACAAAATTAGAAGAACTTGGAATTGATAATGATGAAATTTCAAAAGAGAACTTAGAAAAAAACTTAGATAGTGCTTGGAAAGAAATTCAAAAACTTACTTATGATTTGAAAAAACTTACTTCAGAAATTGCTGAAGGTAGAAAACTTAGAACAACAGACACAACTTTGGAGCAATACAAAATTGAAATGGAATTGGAAGCTCAAAAAACTGTCTATGCACAGTTAAAGAGTCAATTAGAAATGCTTGAAATTCAAATGCAAACAGATACTCCAACATTCCAAGTTTTGGAATACCCTTCAATTCCAGATAGAAAATCTGGTCCTTCAAGAGGAAAATTGTGTATAATTGTTTCTTTTGCTGCATTCTTTATTTCTGTATTCCTTGCATTCTTAATAAATGCAATTGAAAATATTAAAAAAGATCCTGTTGCTATGGCAAAACTTAAGGGCGAAAAAAAATCAAAATAAAATTGAATAAATAGAGGTAAAAATGAAAAAGTTTTTAATATTTAGTTTTTGTTTATTTTCTTTTGTAGCTTCTATTTTTGCAGAAGAAACTTCAACGACATTTGTTCCAGAGGTTTCTATGGCACAACAAGCTATTGCTTCTCCAGATTATATAGTTACGCCTGGTGATATTTATTCTTTGGCGATGCAAGGAACTACAATTTCGGTTACAATTGATTCTTCTTATAGATTAAGAGTTGGAAGTCTTGGTGTAATAAATGTAAAAGGGCTTACTTTTCAAGAATTAAAAAATAAGGTTGAAAATCTTGTAATTAGTAATTATCCAACAGCAAATGTTCAGTTTGTAATTACTAACCCAGCTAGTTTTAAGGTTGTTATAACAGGTGAAGTTACTACAGCAGGCGAAGTTACTACTTGGAGTTTAAGAAGACTTAGTGACGTTATTAAGGGAAGATTAACTCCTTATGCTTCTACAAGACAAATTATTGTTGAATCTGATAAAGGTGTTCAAAAAAAATATGATATTTTTCAGGCCACAAGATTTGGAGATATGAGTCAAGACCCATATTTAAGACCTGGTGATAAAATTATTGTTCCAAAATATGAAAGAAAAGTTAAATTGCTTGGTGCTGTAAAAAGACCTGGTGTATATGAGTTACTTCCAGATGAACAGATTCAAGATTTAATTAATGTTTTGGGTGATGGTTATACAGAAGATGCAAACAAAGACGATATTTTATTGAAACGCTTTGTTGGTGGTAAGGAAGTTTGGGAAAAGAAACATTTAAAAGAAACTGATGTTATTGCAGATATTAATTTGTTTTCAAAAGATGAAGTTAATGTTCTTTCTTATTCATTGACTCGCTCTGTTTTTTATGTTGAAGGTTCGATTGTTGTAGAAAAAGAAAAAGATTCAGAAACAACAGAAGATGCCGCTACCGAAATAGAAGTAGAAAAAGATATAGATACTTCTACAAAATATATTTCTGCAGGTACAGTTAGTGAACCAGTTAGTTTAAACAGAATTTTAGTTGAATTTGATGTTGGAACAAGTTATGCCGCAATTGTAAAAGAAAACAAAGATTGGTTTGTAAATAATTCTGCAGATTTGGAAAATGCTTATATTAGACGTAAGATTCAGAGTGAAAATTCTGAACCAGAAGAAGAGATTATTAAAATTGATTTGAAAAAGATTTTGTATGGTTCTGGATTTTATGAAGATTTAATTGTTCAAGCTGATGATGTTTTGTACGTTCCTTATGTTCAATACTACGTTTTGGTAAACGGTGCTGTAAATGCTGTTGGAAGGTATCCATACCAAGCAGGTAAGAATTATATGTATTATGTGAATCTTGCAAATGGTATTGATTTGGATCAAAATGTTTTTGGAACAGTAACAATTAAAACAAAGGAAGGAAAAAGACTTTCTAAGAAAAGTGTTATTCCTCCAGAAGCTGTAATTTCTGTGCATAGAAATTCTCCAAAAGGAGGATGGTTGATACCTTTGCTTACTTCAATATTAACGTTCTTAGGTGCTTTGATTACGGCATATGGTCAAATAAAAGGTTTTAGTTTTTAGGGCAGAACATTTAATGCAACAAGGATTGGAGCCTCGCCGCAGGCGTCCACTGGACTGAACGAAAGTTGAGCAAAGCGAAACTGAGTGAGGGAAGCGGATGAGCGGCAGCGAAAGGCGGGAAGCCTGTTTTTTGTTTGTTGGAAACAAACAAAAAGTTGCCCAAAAATTATTCGATATTTAAAAGATTACAAATAGATTCAACGATTTTTGTTGTTTTATTAAGAGACTTTTCGTCGGTTGGAAGTGCAAAAAGGCTTCCGGCACCACTTTCTGGGTTTTGACGAACAGTCTCTTTTTTTTCGGCAATGTAGGAATCCAATTGGTTCAAAATGATAGAAGCAATGGCAGCGGAGAGGTCTTTGAGTTCTTTTTCTGATTTTTGTGAAAGTTTATTGAGAAGAATGTATTTTTCTAAGATTTTTTTTATGTCTGAAGAAATTTTTTCTGTTTCTGATGTTACAACTTGAAGCGCTTGAACGTTGTAGTATTTTTCGGAATGGATAAAAGTGTACATTTGAAAAAGAGGTTCGTTTTCAAAGAGATTAAAATATTTGGTAGTTAGGCGCTTTAGCAAAGATGGGAAAGAAAGTTTGTTTGTGGCAATAGACGAAAGATTTTTTTCTGTTAGAAATTGAATGGATGCGATTTCGTTTTTGCAAAATTGAATTGTGGAATCGTACATTTCTTCTTTGCTAGTAAAGTGATTGTATAGAGACGCTTTTTTAATTTCTAGGTCGTCGGCAATATCGGCAAGGGAAGTGGACCCAGCACTCTTATTGAAGGAAGAGGAAAGAAAGGATTGTATGATTTTTTCTTGGGAAATATTCTTTTTGCTCATAACGTATTGGCCAAAACTACCATTTGTTAGTTTATTACAGATGCACAAATTTTTCAATATAAAAGATTTGTTTTTGGTTGAAGGAAATTGTTGTAATTGTAAAAAAGGCTGTTTTTTGAAGACTTTTTGCTTGACTTTTTTAATTTTTTAGCATAAAATACCACACATACGACGCTGGGTAGAGCAGTTGGCAGCTCGTCGGGCTCATAACCCGGAGGCCGCAGGTTCGAGTCCTGCCCCAGCTAGAGTGACCACTCAAGAAATTGAGTGGTTTTTTTGTTTTAAAGTAAAAATATCCAAATAGATTGGGACTCGAAGCGAAACGAACGTGCCGAGCAGTGCGCAGGCAAAACCGCAAGGATGCGGTTTTAGTGAGAGAAGCCGCCGTGGAGGGAGCAGACAGGAAGTCTGCGACAGAAACGGCGAGTCCTGCCCCAGCTATAATCTTAAATCCTTATGTTATAAGGAAATAAGTCACTTCTGACTTATCACTAGATAGGCTCAGCGTGGAACTACTTAATGAATGGTTGAAAGGTTTGGTAGAAAGCTTTTTGAACGGTAATTTAAGGTGGTAACCATGGCTGAGCCTTTTTATTTATACACACGTCGGCACAGTGGAAATTATTATGTACAGTTCAGACTGGAAGATGGATCTCTTTCCAATCACAAAAGTACAGGAAATCCCAATTACAATGAAGCAAGAAAACTTGCTATGCAATGGTATTCTTAAGGTCAAATCCCTGAAAGAATAAATTCTAAATCCGAAAAACATAAGAAGTCTGAACTTGAAAAAGTTCAGTTGATTAAGCAACTTAAGATTTATGATTTTGAATATGAGGATATTCAGACAATTATATGTTTCAAGAAACTTTCTAGTATCTGGAATTCTTAAAGCATCACCAGAAAGTCGTCAGGCTGTTGACTATCTTCTTGACTTCTGGGATTGCGATAAATCCCCTTACAGAGAGGAACGCCCTGCTCCAATTTCAGAAGAACTAAGAGATGCGCTTTTACATATGGCAGATTTTAATCCAAGAAGAAGCATCGATAAAGAAAACTCTTTTGTCTTCTTTGGAAAAAATGCTATAAAGCCCGTAAATCAGAGATTGTTTAATAAGTACCTGAACAGAGCCCTAGAAGATTGTGGATATCCTAATCCTGAAAAGATTAGATTTCATTGTTGGAGACACGCATTCTGTACAGAAGTAAAAACATTAATTAATGACGATAGATATTGGCAGATAAATGCGGATTTTCCCGATTTTTTTATGATAATAGGAAGTCCAGAAAATGGTACCGCCATTCTCAGTGAACACAACACCGACAATGGCAACGAAGAAAGCAGAAGCTCCTGTTGCCATAGTCGGGGTTGTGTGACCGTTAACGCCGGTCAATCTCTGGAAAAAGAGATGAAATATTCACGCACGGCGGCATATTTCACAAGTTCACTGTGAGGCAAGACCAGGTCGCAAGGTTGCAAATGATATTTTTTTTGCTTTCAAAAATTTATTGTAAATACATGATATTTTATCCAAAAAAAACGAAAAGTATGTTATAATGCATTTGGGAATATTTTATATGGATGTAGATTACAGAAAACTTTGGAAACTGCTGATAGATAAGGGAATAAAGAACAGAACTGATCTTATCAAGATGGCTGGCATTTCCACTAACATTTTAGCAAAACTTGGCAAAGGCGAGTTTATATCAATGGATAGTATGCAAAAAATATGCAAAGCTCTTGATTGTGATGTAGGTGATGTTTGTGTGATTAATGGAAAAACTTACGCAGAAAATGAATAAGTGTCATTATTTGACACTTTATAACTATATAATAAAAAATGGAGAATAAAAATGGAAAACAACGAACCTTTAGAATTACACCCAACCACAGAACAAAGATTGATTCTTATGAATCAATATAAAATTTTAGAAAAATTATACCCTGAAGATGCTGAAACATATGAAAGATATCAAGAAATATTAAATGAAGGATATACATTACATTATTCTGAATTAATAGACCATATGTCACAACCAATGGAAGAAAACGATATGCGTTTTGTTTTAGATATTCTTGATTTATACAGTACATTGTTTTATGCAGTATTCAGGAGTGATAATCCCAAGTATAAAAATAAACAAATTTATTTCCCAGGTTTTGATGGTAATCATGAATATAAATATTTGAATTATACAAGATTTTTTCTTTTCAGATTAAATAGATTTAATGAACTTCAAAAAGAAGATACATATGAAAGTTATAACACCCATGGACAAACTCTAGGTTACTATAAAAAAATGTTAAATTATTGGAATGAATTACCTCAGAAAAATAAATTTAATTTAACTAGCGAACAACTTGATGCATTGTTAGATATGGCATATCCAGAAACTTTAGGAGTAAAAAATGTCTAATTTTTTTTCTGGAATTGGTGCAGTTATTGCAACTTATATAGGAACTGGAATCTCTGCTTATGCTGCCTATAAAGCTTGGAGAGCTAAAAGTAAAGTTGAAGAATTTCGTGATGAATTAAAAATTCGATTACAAGATAAAGAATTAACAAAATTAATTTAAGTAGGAAAAAAAGCAGAAGATTCAACAAATAAATTTTCGTCCAGAAAAAGTATGACTTCAGTAGGTCAAAGCAAAGAAGATGCTAATGAGCAAATAAAAGATTTTTTATCAGGTATCAATGAAAATAAACATTTAATTAAGGGTACTTCAATAAATAATATATATAAAAAGGCAAAAGAAAATTTAAAAAATGAAAACTATGATGAATTGTTTGGTAAGGTTCAAATCAATTCTGATTCAAAAGTTATAACGACTAAAAAACAATTATTAGATAAAACTGTACAAGAGTGTTGGTATAAAGCTTACGCAAAAGAATTTATAACTGATAGAATTAATTTTCTTTCAAGTGCTTTGAACCTCAAATATAATCAACTTTTTATAAGAACGCAGAGAACTAAATGGGGAAATTGTACGGCTGATAAAAATATTTCTTTGAACTGGAAGCTTATAAAATGTCCTGATTATGTAATTGATTATGTTTGTAGGCATGAACTTTGTCACACAAAAATAATGAATCATGGAGTGCAGTTTAAGACTTTGCTTAATTCATTATGTCCTAATGTTGATAAAGCGCAGAAATGGCTGACTGATTATGGGTATTGTTTGTAAATAAATTGGAGGATAACTATATGGCTATTGATTTGAGAACTACTGTTGTTCAAATTTTAAAAGATAATATTGGGAAAAAACTTACTGCCAGGGAACTGGTAAATGAAGTTTTAAAACGAAAACCTATTGATGTTGAAGAAAAAAGAAAGAATAGTGGTTTTAAAACAATGGAAGAATGTTTATCTCAAATTGTAGCTGAGATTGGAGCCTCAAAAAATGCTATTATCAAAAAAGACTATCATGTAAGATTTGCAGAAGAAAAACCTCGAAAATATTTTTATGATCCAAATGTCAATAAAGAAAATGAGCCTATTATTTCAGAATCTGTAACAACCGTATTTGAAGATAATGATGATGAATATGTATTATATCCAAAATTATGTGCTTTTCTTTACTCGAACAACAATATCTATCCAAAGAGAATTGATGAAAAAACATCAAGTAATAATAAAGGAAAAAAAGGAAATATTTGGTTACATCCTGATATTGTAGGTTTAGAATTTCTTGCAAGTAATTATGATGAACATATTCGTGAGTTTATGAATAATGTTGCTCCTATTGAAAAAATTGCCTTGTATTCTTATGAAGTAAAACTTTCTTTGACAAAAAGTAATGTGCGGGAATGTTTTGTCCAGGCAGCTACAAACTCTTCATGGGCTAACTTTGGATATTTGGTAGCAGCTGAAATAAATTCAGATGTAATGGATGAGTGTAAACTGCTGGCTAATCAATTTGGTATTGGATTAATCAGACTTGATGCAGAAGAACCAACTGAAAACTCAGACATTGTTATTCAAGCACAGAGAAAGAATCTTAACTGGCAAACAATAGACCGCATTTATAAAGAAAATAAAGATTTTAAGGTTTTTATTAAGTATGTAAA
>JAGARY010000260.1 GCA_017622055.1 Treponema sp.
CATAGATTTTATCCATTTCAGAACCTTTTGCAGTTGCCATAATCACAGGGATATTTGCATATTTTTGATTTGATTTTAACTCTTTTAAAATTTGAATGCCATCTTTTCCAGCCATCATAATATCAAGAATAATCAAATCTGGAATGATATTTTTTAATTCCAAAAACAATTCGTCGGCACAAGACAAACCTTTTGCCTTAAAACCAGTTTGTTGCAAAGTGTAAACTTCAATATCCCGAATTGCAGAATCATCATCAACACAAAAAATCATTTTTTTCCCTTTGAATGGTATTTTATTCTTTTGAAAATGTTGGGTCAATATTTTGAACAACAGCTCGGTTGCCTGAATGATATTATAATAGAAGAAAGATGTAAAATGTAAAGGAAGTTTGTGTAAAATTTGTGTGAAGTTTTTGGGTGGGGAAAAATAATCTATAAGAAAACTACATCTCCTAATGAATTACAGTTTTCTAAATATCTTATTGATTGACTCTACAAAAACTTTTCTTCAATTCATCCAACGTAATAATACTTTTTTCACCATCAATAAATCGTGTAATTTTCCAAATATTATTATCAAGAATTGGTAAATAAAAAAAATGACCTGTTTTTTTTGAACATTCTTTGTAGCAATTTTCTAAAGCTTTTATTTTTTCTTTATATTCTTTTTCATCTAATTTTATTTTATTTGATACATTTACACTTTTTACTTCAAAAATATGAATAAAACCATTTTTGTCTTTCATTACAAAGTCAGGATATGAAGAATGGATTCCATCTAAGTAATATTCAAATTTAACTTCTGAATTAAAAGGATAATTCTTTCCCCAAAGAAATTTTGTACTTGTTAAATCTTTTACTTCCTGAATTGAAGAACTTCTAATATCTTTTAATTCCTCTGCCCATCTTTTTTCTGCATAACTATCAAAAGAAAAATCAGTCTCAGAATCTTTTCTACACCAAATCCAATCATTAAGATTAAGAGTGTCGTCTGTTCCTATATAACAACTATTATAAGGAAATGAAACATCTTCGCATACAAACATTGTTTTTTCATAATCACAAATATATTCATTGTATGTAGTTTTTATATTTGAAAGATTTTCTGTAAACAATCTCCATTTCTCATAGGAATCTGAATATTGATAACACATTAACTGAATATCATTATTTGACTGATTTATATTTTTGTACAAATCAAAAATACTTGAATGAGTTACTTTATCATCCTTTAAGTTTTTAACAAAGTTTTCTAAATCCAAAGCTTTTGAATCATTAATATTTTGAAGTTTTGTAGGCTTTATTCTAAATTCTTTTTCAATTCCATAATCTTTATAGAGTTTTACTTGTCTTGTAGCTGATTTATCTTCTGGAATAATGCCCCAAATCCATGCAGTACAAGCTAGTAGCTTTGCTTTGTCTGATAGTTTTTCAAAATCTAAAAGTCTTGGATTTCTTCTAACTCTTCCCATAACTTGTTCGTCAAGTTGTTTACTTTTTGAATCTCTTATTTGATAAAGCATACAAGCTCTTGGAATATCCCATCCTTCTGAAATTACCATTTTGAAAATTATAACAGAAATAGTTGAAGCTTTATCCTTCATGTAATCTTTCCATTTGGAAACAGGAAGTTTTTGTATTCCAGAATCATTTGTTTTACAACTTTTATCTTCTCCTGTAATGTAAACCCATTTTAAATCTTGATGTTTTACATCATTTAATGCTGGAATAATTGTATTTTGTAATTCTTCTTCTGCCTTATCTTTGTTTGAGATTTGAATAATAAAACAAGGATTTACACTAAGTTCATTAACATAATCTTTTTGTACTTTTTCAAATACATCAAGTGCTTCAGTAAGAGATGTTTCTTCATTTCCGAGTTCAACTTTTTTAATTAAATTACAACTTTCAGCTTCAATATTTGTTATTTCTACATCTGGATTTTGTTTTCTTGAAAGTTTTGGTGTTGCTGAAAAGTTTATTACAGTTTCAAAATAATCATAAAGTTCATCAAGATTACTTGTTGCAATATGACATTCATCTTTGATTAAAACAATTCTTTTTCCTTTTGATTCTGAAAAAAGAGTATCTCTCATTGTTTGTAAAAAATTAAGAAAAGTACCCTCACTTTTTAATTTACTTTTATCTTTGTACAAATCTCGTGGCAAAACATAAACATTATAATCTGTAGGAATATAAAGACTTCCTTCACCACTAGACTCTGAATTGATTAAAAAAGGATTTATTTCTGTAAAAGTTCTATTTTCTGATAACTCTTTGAATGAATTATAATTTTGCTCTGCAAGATTACTTTTTGAAAGTGTAGAAACAATAAAAATAATATCTTTTTGAACTAGCAAAACACGATTCATAAAATCTGCCATCATAAAAGTTTTTCCACTTCCTGTTGGTGCTTTGAATGTAAATTCTTTTTTGTTTTCCTTTATAACTTGAATTAATTGAGAGACTGCTTTATTTTGCAAATCTTTTACTTCTTGCAACATAAATTAGTTCTCCACATCTTCTAAATATTTTTGAGTTTTTTCAAAATTTGAACATACCCAATCAATTTTTTCTTTTACTGTAGAAAACTTTTCTTTTCCATAAAGAGTTTCATCAATTACTTCAAAAGGAGTTTTCCCTTCTGTGCTTTCAAAGTTAGCAACACTTTCTATTTCGTATACATCAAGATTACCACCATAGGGATA
>JAGARY010000261.1 GCA_017622055.1 Treponema sp.
GTAGCAATGTTCATTGGGCTTACTTTGAGTGTTGTTGTTGCAGGATTAAACTTAATTAATCCACTTGTTACTGGGCAAATTGTTGATGAGGTAATTAAAAATCAAAAACATGCTTTATTGGCAAAATTGTTGTTGATTATGATTTGTACAACTTTTGGCAAGGCTGTTATTCGTTATACTTATCAAGTTATTTTTGAACATTGTTCTCAGAACGTAATTCGTTCTATGAGAGAAGATTTATATGCTCATGTTCAGACTTTAGATTTTTCTTGGTATGATAAATCTCCTGCAGGAAATGTTTTAACTTTGCTTACTAGCGACTTAGACAGAGTTCGACATTTTGTTGCTTGGGTTTTGTATCAGATTCTTGAAAATATTTTGATTTATGCTTTTTCTATTATTACACTTTCTGCAATTAACTGGAAATTGACTTTGGCATTTATGGTTATTGCACCTCCTGTTATTTTCTTAGTTCAAAAGTTTAAAATTCATATTAAGCCTGCTCATATGAAGGTTCGTGACCAATTTGCGGTTTTGAATACTCGTGTTGGTGAAAATATTGAAGGAAACAGAGTTGTAAAAGCTTTTGTTCGTGAAAAATACGAAATTGAACGTTTTGAAGTTGAAAATGAAAATTTTAAGAATGTTGCGGTTGAAAATGCTGATGTTCGTGTAAAATATACTCCTTGGATTGAAGCTTTGTGTGGTATTTTGCCAGTTGTTTTGATTTTGTTTGGTGGATATTTGGTTATAAAAAACGAAATGACAATTGGTCAGCTTGTAACTTTTAATGGTTTGATGTGGGCTTTTACTCAGCCAATTAATATGTTTGGTCATCTTGTTGATAATACTCAAAACTTTAGCGCTTCGGCAGATAGACTTTACGAATTGTGGAACATAAAACCTTCTATTAAAAACAAGGAAAATGCAATTGATAAAGGTGATGAACCAATTACTGGAAAAGTTGAATTTAGAAATGTAAACTTTGGATATAATTCTGCAAATCAGATTTTGAAAAATGTTTCTTTTACAATTAATCCTGGAATGACTGTTGGTATTTTGGGACCAACTGGGGCTGGAAAATCTACAATTGCTAACCTTTTGTGTCGTTTTTATGACGTTGGTGAAGGTTCGGTTTTAATTGATGATGTTGATATTAAAGATTACAATTTGCAGTATTTAAGAAAAAATATTGGAATTACAATGCAGGAAGCTTTTTTGTTTAGTGATACTGTAGAAGGAAATATTTGTTTTGGAAACATTGATGCTTCTATGGAAATGGTAGAAAAGGCTAGTGAACTTGCAAGAGTAAAGGATTTTATTGGTGATTTGACTGACGGTTATGACACAATTGTTGGGGAACGTGGTGTTGGACTTTCGGGTGGTCAAAAACAAAGAATTGCTTTGGCTCGTTTGTTCCTTGCAAATCCAAGAATTATGATTTTGGATGATACAACTTCGGCAGTTGATAATGATACAGAGTTGAAAATTAGACAATCAATTCAAAGTCAAAGTGAAGGTCATACAACATTTATTATTAGTCATAGAGTTTCTTCGTTTGAAAGTGCTGATGTAATTTTAGTAATTCAAAATGGTGAAATTACACAAATGGGTTCTCATAAAGAACTTGTTAATGTTGCTGGTTACTATCAGGATGTTTATAAAGAACAAAATGGTTTGTAATTTTTGTGATTTTGGTGACAGAGTGTAAAAGTATGAACTTTTGCAAAATCTGTTAAATGAGTTTTATAAAAATTTAGGAAGATATTATTATGGCAAGAAATAAATTTGATACAGATGAAGAAATTGAACAGAAATTCAATCCTCATATTATAAAAAGATTATTCCAATGGATAAAACCTTACAGAAAGTCTATGATTTTGTCTTGTATTATTATGCTTTTGGCTTCTGTAATTTCTTTAACTAGCCCTTGGCTTACAAAAAAGGCTATTGATGAAGCTATTCCTACAAAAAATTATACAATGTTGTTTATTTTATCTGGAATTATGCTTTTGTCTACTTTTGTAGTAAGAGTTTTACTTGCTCAAAAGCTTAAAATTATGACTAGAGTTGCTCAAAAAATTATTGTAGAAATTAGACGTGATGTTTTTACAAAATTACAAGCGTTGCCTTTTAGTTATTTTGACAGCCGTCCACACGGAAAAATTTTGATTCGTGTTGTAAACTATGTAAACTCACTTTCTGATTTACTTTCTAACGGAATTATTCAGTTAATTAGTGATTTGTTTACTTTAGTTGTAATTATTTGTTTTATGGTTTCTATTGATCCAAAACTTACTTTAGTTTCTATGGCTGTAATTCCTGTTTTACTTGTTGTTTTAATTGGTATGAAAAAGAAACAACACGAAGCTTGGAAGCAAGAAAGTTATAAACGTTCTAATTTGACAGCTTATCTTTCTGAAAGTTTAAACGGAATGAAAGTTACTCAAAGTTTTGCTCGCGAAAAAGTAAATCAAGGGATTTTTGATGAACTTTGTGATAAGTGTAAAAAAGTTTGGATTAAGGCTGTAAACATTAATAATATTATTTGGCCAGTTGTAGATAATCTTTCTACTTTTGGTGTTGCTTTAGTTTATTTGGCAGGAATTAAATGGCTTGGTGCTTCTGTTACAATTGGTACACTTGTTGCCTTTGCTGGATATATTTGGCGTTTCTGGGCTCCAATTCAAAATCTTGGAAACTTTTACAATTCAATGGTAACAACTGGTGCTTATGTTGAACGTATTTTTGAATTGTTAGATGAACCAGAAGATATTACAGATCGTCCTGGTGCAAAAGAATTGCCTCCAATTAGAGGTCACGTAACTTTTGATAATGTAAACTTTAGTTATGAACCTGGAAATCCAATTCTTAAAAAGGTAAACTTTACAATTACACCTGGTATGTCTGTTGCTATTGTTGGTCCAACAGGGGCTGGAAAAACTACAATTGTAAACTTGTTGAGCCGTTTTTATAATGCAGACGATGGAAAGATTTTAATTGACGGAATTGATATCCAAGAATTGCAAATTAAATCTATTCGTGCTCAAGTTGGTGTAATGTTGCAAGATAGTTTCTTGTTCTCTGGAACAATTATGGAAAATATTCGCTACGGAAGACTTGATGCTACAGACGAAGAATGTATTGCTGCTGCAAAATCTGTTCAAGCGGATGAATTTATTAGAGCGTTCCCAGATGGCTACAATACAGTTTTAAGTGCAAATGGTGGTGGTCTTTCACAAGGTCAAAGACAACTTATTAGTTTTGCCAGAGTTTTGCTTTCTGACCCAAGAATTTTAATTTTGGACGAAGCAACTTCTTCTGTTGATACTCACACAGAAAAACAGTTGCAAGCAGGCTTAAACGAATTATTAAAAGGAAGAACTTCGTTCATTATTGCACACCGTCTTTCTACAATTAGAAA
>JAGARY010000262.1 GCA_017622055.1 Treponema sp.
CACCAACTTTTTTGTCTTTTAGTTGTTTTATTAAAAAATCATTTGCTTCTGTAGAATTAAGAGCCGCCAAAGTTGAATAACTTTCGTTTTGAATTACTTTTTCAGTTTCGTTTTCAACTCTATATATCAAATATGGCACAGATTCTTCTATTTTAAGTTCTTTTACAGCCTTAATTGATTCTTGTCTAACTTTCCAATGTTCGTCTCTAATTCCCTGAAGCAAAGTAGCTTTTGCTTCTACAACATCAGGAAAATTAATTAATCCTTTTATTATGTATTGTCGCAATGTGGGATCATTAGAAGCAAAATGTTCAACTAGAATTGGCACTGATTCTTCTTTTTTCATTAAACCAATTGCTTCAGCAGCATAACTTCTAACAAAGGAGTTTTCATCTTCATTTTCAAGAATTTCTACAATTTTGTCCCAAGTTTCAATTGCATGCATTTTTCCACAAGTTCGCATTAAAGTTTGCCGTTGAGCATCAGACAAATCATCTCTGTCCAAAAATTCAACTAAAAAAATTGCTTCTTTTTCTGAACCAATTTCACCGATTGTAGAAATTGCATCATTAAAATAATCTTCATTTTCACTTTTAATTAATTCAACAACAGGTTCTATAGCTTCCACAGTTTTTACTTTTGAAACATATTGAAAAACAGCCTTAACAATTTCATTTTTTGTATCATAAGGGTCAATTAAAATTTCAACCGCATAATCTTCAAGACAAGGATCTTCCAATTTTGTAAAATATCTTAAAACTTTTTCTTTAATTTGAGGATTTTTGCTCACTTGGAACAAATCATAAATTTCATTTGTAAAACGAGGATCTTCATTTTTTAACAAATCATCAAGTAATTCATTAATTTCAGAAGGAAGCCCATATTTAATTGTATCTCTAAATTTTCCTTCAGACTCCGCATTTTCGTCTTTTTCGGCTGCTGCTTTTGCTTTTTCAACATCAATTTCCTTTGGACGTTTTGGTTCAGGAATTGAATAAGTTTGAGCAAATAAATCAAAAGAAAAAATCAAAAATAACAAAAAAAGATATTTTTTCATAAAACCTCAAAATAAACTACAAAAAAAATTAAACACCACTATGAAAATTTGTCATAAAAGTATTGTAATATTCCTCAAATCTATCTTCATTAATGGCATCTCTAATTTCTTTTACCATATTATTCAAGAAATAAAGATTATGATAACTTGCCAAAATTGAACTAAGAATTTCTTGTTCTTTAAACAAGTGCCTTAAATAACTTCGGGAATAAGTGCGACAAACTTTACAATTACATTCAGGATCTAGAGGACCAAAATCATGAATAAATCGTTCCTGTTTAATAGAAAGCATTCCTTTGCGTGTAAAATATGAACCGTTTCTTGCGTTACGAGTTGGCAAAACACAATCGAACATATCAACACCACTTGCCACTGCATTCAAAATATATTCAGGAGTTCCAATTCCCATAACATATTTTACTTTGTCTTCTGGCAAATATTGAACTGTATAATCCATAAATTTTACAAATTCTTCTTTTGGTTCCCCTACACTAAGTCCGCCAATTGCAATTCCTGGCATATCTAAAGAACTAACAAATTCTGCACTTTCTTTGCGCAAATCTTCAAAAAAGTTTCCTTGAACAATTGGAAAAAGTAATCCTTTGTAGCCATTTTCTTGTTCTTTTTCCCATTCTTTTTTTGCCCGCAAAAGCCAGTTAGAAGTAATTCGCAACGCTTTTTCTGCTTCTTTTCGGTCTACGCCATAACCAGAACAAACATCAAGTTGCATTTGAATATCTGAATTAAATTTTGCCTGAGTTTGAACAACATTTTCAGGCGTAAACATATGATAACTTCCGTCAATATGACTTTGAAATCTAACGCCCTCTTCTGTTATTTTTCTAAGTTTTGAAAGTGAAAAAACTTGAAAACCTCCAGAATCTGTTAAAAAGTTTTTCTTCCATTGAGAAAAAACATGAAGCCCGCCAGCTTCTTTTATTAAATCTGGTCCTGGACGCAAAAATAAATGATATGTATTTGCAAGAATAATATCAAAATCAATTTCTTCCAAAAAATCTTTTGGCATTGCTTTTACAGTTGCATTTGTTCCAACAGGCATAAAAACCGGAGTTTGAACATCTCCATGGGGCAAATGCAAAACACCAGTTCTTGCCCTGCCTTTTGATTTATGTTTAATTTCAAAAAAATTCATATTCTACCTCAATAATCTAAAAACTAAGTTCTACTATATTTTAACAACACAAGACTTCCAACAATAAAGAAGAAAACAGGAAACCAAGCCCCCATAAATGGCGAAATGTATCCGTGTTTTGCCAAAACCATTGTTATCATCATCATAACATAAAATAAAACAGAAGCACCAATACAAGAAGCCAAACTTACAAGCAAAACGTTTTTCTTTGTTTTACCAGTTAATCCAATAGAAACAAATACAACCAAAAAAACAATAAATGGGAATGAATATTTTTTGTAATATTCCGAAAGTTGCTCTTGATATGGTAAACCTGCTTTTCGTAAGTGATTAATATAAACTTTTGCATCTTTTGTATTTACAGATTGAATATCTACAATACTTTTTCTAAAAATTTCGTAAGATTCTGTTAGTTGTTCTGTAAATTCTTTATCTACAAAACCTCTAAACTTTATATCCCCATCAACTAATTTGTATTGATAAGAATTTCCTAATTTCCACAATTTGTCTTCTTCAGACCAAAATGCTTCATCAGAATAAACTAACGCTTTAAATTTTTTTGCTTCATCTCTAAATACTAAATAAAGTTTTGAAAGTTTTTTTAACTCTTCATTATATGAATTTGCTTTATATACAACTGTTCCATTATTGGAAAATACAATCACATCAGAGTTATTTTCATTTTGTGATTTTTTTAGCAATTGATTTTGTAATTCAACTTTTTTTTCGTAAGTTTTTACAACTACTCTATCTTCAAAGAAAAATAATCCAAAAGATAAGCCTAAAGAAATAATCAATATTGGCATACAAAAATGAAGCAAAGAAACCCCAGAAGCAAACAAAGCTTCAAGTTCATTTGTTGCGTACATATTACTTAGTGTAAAAGAAGTAGAAAATAAAATAGCAACTGGCACTGCATACCAAAGTGTTTTTGGAACATAATTTAGCATAACTGTAAAAATATCTTTAACGGTACAATTATTTTGCAAATAAGTTGCTATATTCATAAATAAATCAACAAGATTTAATACAAGAGCAAAGAAAAATAAAGCACCTAAAAAAAGAGGAAATATTTTTTTTAATAAATATCCAACAAGTTTCATCTATTTTATTTTTTTATCAATTTTACAAAGAAGAAAATTGCAACAACTCCAATTAAGAAATTCGGAACCCAAATACACAAAAATGGATTCAATCCGACTTTTTGAACAAACAACTGTCCCATAATTTGCATTGCCCAATATAAAACACAAATTACTATTCCCAAAAACAAACCTACTGTTTGACCATTATGTTTGCCAAAAATAAAAGCCAAAGAATAAGCTAAAAATGCAAAGAAAATAGATCCAAATGGAAGTGCAAACTTTTTATGAAACTCCATATTCCAAATGCGAAGTCTATATTTATCTGCCAAAGAAGATTTATCAGATTCTACTTCCAATCTTTTTATATCTTTGTATAAATCTGGAGCTGTCATTTCTCTTGGAGATCTAGAAGATGAACCCAAAATTGAAGATTCAAAAACATTTAATTCTGCTGTTTCAGATTTTAAAATATCATAATCAGAACGTGTACTTTTTTTGATTA
>JAGARY010000263.1 GCA_017622055.1 Treponema sp.
GATATTTGTGAGTTTGAAAAACTATTTGAACAATATAAAACAAAATACTTAACAACTGTTGCTTTAGATAATATTTTGGAACTTGCAGAGGAAAGAAAAGATTTTGGGTTGTCTGATTCAGATTTTGAATTATTTTGTAAATACCATTTGGCCACTTGCGAAAAGCGTGAGTTACTTGGTAGTTCAAGTCATCTATTGTACATTTGTAAAAAACTGTAATTGTAAATGTTCAAATTGTGCTACCTCCAAAATCAAAAAACTCTCTTGACAATGTGCTAATAAATAAGTAAATTTACAGGAAGTAGAGCCTTTAGATGAGTCCAGATGCCCTACACATTTTTGCCAGAAAACCCCGTCAGAGGAGGAATCCAGCAGCGGTATTTGGATAAAAGTGGTGCTTGGGATTATCTGGGCTCTTCTAAGGGCTTTTGTTTTAAAAGTCATATTTTGGGTATTATGAAAAGTATTTTTAAAATTTTTATTTTCTGTTTAAGTTTTTTTGTTTTAGGTTGTTCTAAAAAATCCAATTCAACGAACCAAGATATTTCTATTATTTGTACTACGTTTCCTCTTTATGATTGGGTAAAAAATATTATTGGGGAAAACAATTCTGTAAAACTTGATTTGCTTGTAGATTCTGGTGTTGATGTTCACAGTTATAATCCTACTCCAAAAGATATTGTTGATGTTTCAAAATGTGATTTGTTTATTTATTCTGGTGGTGTTTCTGAAAATTGGGTTAAGGATATTTTGAATCAAACCGGAAATAAGTTTTTAAAAGTTGTAAATCTGATTGAGTTTTTGGAAGAAAAAGGAAGAGTTCTTTGTGTGCCTGATGGAAAAGAAGTTTCTGGAACTGATTATTGTGAAGTTGATTTAGAAGTTCATGATGACCACGAGGAAAATCACCATGAAGGCAAAAATCACAATCATAGCCATAGTCATAATCATAATCACGATGAACATTCTGATGATGAACATATTTGGCTTTCTTTGAAAAATGCAATTTTAATTTGTAATTATTTGTGCCAAGAATTGTGTTCATTAGATAGCGAAAATGCTGATTTGTATAGAAGAAATACAGAAAATTATGTTGCAAAGCTTTCTAATTTAGATTTGGAATTTGAAAATGCTGTGGAGTCTGCAAATTGTAGAACTTTGCTTTTTGCAGATAGATTTCCTTTTGTGTATTTAACAAACGATTACAATATTGATGTTTTTGCCGCTTTTGTTGGTTGTTCCGCAGAAACTGAAGCAAGTTTTGAAACAATCGCATTTCTGGCAAATAAAGTTGATGAATTGAATCTAAAATATTTGATAGTTTTGGAAAATTCTAGTGACAAAATAGCAAATACAATAATCAAAAACAGCAAAAATAAAAATCAAGAAATTTTGATTTTAAATTCTATTCAATCTTGTTCTCAAAAACAAATTGCGGAAGGACTTTCTTATTTTGATGTTATGACTAAAAACTTGGAAGTCTTGAAAAAAGCATTTGAGTAAAAGTAGGATTTTGTGAAAAAAAATATTTTTTACTTCTTTCTATTTTTCTCTTTCTCCTTATTTTGTGAAGAACCTGAAAAAGTTCAAATTCAACTTCCAAAAATCACTACTTATGTTGAGTCTGTTGTTGAGCAAAAAGTTGTTATTACAGAAGATGATATAGAAAAAAGTCACTGCGAAAACATCACTAGCCTTTTACAAAATAACGGAGTTCAACTTTTGGCTTACGGTGCTTATGGATTAGAACAAAAACCTTCTATTCGTGGCTACACAGATGAAACTGTTAGAATTGTAATTGACGGAGTTTGTGTAAATAATGCTCAATATGGAACTTTTGATTTTTCTTCAATAAATGTGGCAGATATTTCTAAAATTGAAATTCTAAAAGGTGGTTTTACAGAATCTGTTTTGGACGAAGGTGCAGTTGGAGGTGTAATTTACATTACAACAAAAAAACAAAGCCTTGGGCACAATTTTAATTTTGATTTTTTTACAAAGTCTTTTTTTAATTTTGATTTTCCTTTTGATACTTTTTCTACAAGTATTAATTATTCAGGTCAAATTGCAGAAAATTCATTTTTAAGAGCCTCTAGTAAAATTGGGTTTGCAAATAACAAATATTGGTACAAAAATTACAAAGAAGACTATTCTATTCGTCAAAATTCTGAAGTTTTTGATTTACATTCAAATCTAAATTTTTCACACTATTTTGGAAACGGAAATTCTTTTTCAATAAGTGATTTAGTTTATTACGGCAACAAAAATCTTCCAAATACAGAAACTTCCTATAATCACGGAAAGCAAAAAGATATAAATAACATTTTAACTTTGAACCTAATTTTTCCAGAAATTAAAAATCTTTTAAAATTACAAACAAATCTTTCATGGCTTAGCAATAATCGTGATTTTTCTGATTTTCAAAGTAAATCGAATCACTATGTAAACACTTTTAAATTTAATCTTTTAGGAGAGTTTTATTCATTAAAAAAATACAATCAATCTGTTGGAGTAAGTTTAGAATATACAGATTTAGATTCCACAGATGATGGAAAACATTTTCAATTTAAAGGAACGGTAAAAGAAACTTCCACAATTAATTTTTGTGATTTATTTTCTTTAGTTATTCCCCTTGGATTTACTTTTTGTAATTCTGATTTTGCATTCGTTCCAAAAATTGGGGGAAAATTGTCTTTTTCAAAATTTGAACTTTTGCTAAATGCTTACAGAATGATTCAATTTCCAAATATGGACGATTTATATTGGAACGGAGGCGGATTTGCAGGGAATAAAAATCTATTAAAAGAAGATGGGTTTGGTGCAGAAATTACAATTAATGTTTTTGATTTTTATATTCCCTTTTCTTTTTGTATTTTTTCAAATTACTACAAAAATAAAATCCAGTGGAGTGGAAACACTGTAAAAAATGTGGCAAGTGCTTTTTATCTTGGTGCAAATTTAAGTTTTGAAAAAAACTTTTTTAATAACTTACTTACAATCAGTTTTAATGGGGAATATTTATATACAAGACTTTTAGATTCTTTTAGTGAATTAACTTATGGAAAAAAAATAATGTGGACTCCCGACTTTGTGGCTTCTTTAAAACTTCAAGGCAACTTTGAATTTTGTTCACTTTCAATTGATGCAAATTACGTTGGAATTAGATACAAAACAAATCTAAACCTTGGATACTTACCACCTTATGTTTTATTAAACTTAACTGGTGAAATTTCAAAACTAAAATATTTTACACCATATTTTAAAGCTGAAAATCTTTTGAATTGGCAATATCACAGTGTAGACGGCTACCCAATGCCAGGAATTTCTTTAACAATTGGTTGCAAAGTAGATTGTTCATTTTAAAACTTTTGTAGAATGGTTTTCTTCTTTGTGTTATACTTATTATATGAGAAAGAATTTTGGAAAACAAACTTATGTATATCCTATGCCAGTTTTTATCATTGGCACTTATGATGAAAATGGAAATGCAAATGCGATGAATGCTGCTTGGGGCGGAATTCATGATGATTATCAAATTGCAATATGTGTTGCCCCAAATCACAAAACTGCAAAAAATCTTCTGATTAAAAAAGCATTTACAGTAAGTATTGCAGATGCAAATCACGTTGCAGAATGTGATTACGTTGGAATTGCCAGCGGAAATTCTGAACCTGACAAAATGAAAAAAGCTGGTTTTACAGTTACAAAAAGTGAATTTGTAGATGCTCCAATTATCAACGAACTTCCAATGGCTTTGGAATGCGAAATGATAAGTTACGATGAATCTACAGGTTGTATGGTGGGAAAAATTGTAAATGTTTCTGCTGATGAAAGTGTTTTAACAGATGGAAAAATTGATCCTGCAAAATTGCAACCAATTACTTATGATTCAGTAAATCACACATATATTAAACTTGGAGAAGTTGTAGGAAAAGCCTTTAGTGACGGAAATAAATTAAAGTAAAAACTTCACTATTTATAGGTTTTTCTATATAATAACTAAATTATGGCAACACAACACAAAGAAATTGATCAGCAGACATTAGAAAATCTGCTATATTTATCAAGATTATCTCCAGAAAGTACAAACATGGAGACTTTAAAAAAACAAGTAGATGATATTATTGGGTATTTTGATATCCTTTCAAAATATGATGACAGCGAAAACCCTTACGATGCATACCCAAAAACAGAAGCCGACAAACTTCGTTCAGACGAAATTGTCCAAGGCCTTGAAATGACAGACGTAAAAAAAGTTTCCAAAGACTTCATGGACGGCTACTTTCAGGTCCTGATTTAAAGATGTACTGC
>JAGARY010000264.1 GCA_017622055.1 Treponema sp.
ACTAACCGCTTACTATGAAATGAAAAGCGTACGGCTTGATGTTTATGTAAAAGATTCAGATAAAATTTTTGATATCGAAATGCAAAATCAACCTACAAACTATTTGCCACTACGAACTCGTTATTATCAATCAATGATTGACGTTGATAACTTGCTTAAAGGAGAAGAATATTCTAATCTAAAAGAAAGTTTTATTATTTTCATTTGCCAATTTGACCCATTTAATGAAAATCTTCCCTGTTATACTTTTAAAAATATTTGCAAGGAAAACACAAATATTGAACTTCAAGATAAAACTAGCAAAATTATTTTTAATTCTACAGCTTACGACAAAGAAAAAGATATAGAAATTTCTTCATTCTTAAAGTATATTAAAACTCAGGAAGCAACTGATGATTTTACTATCAAGCTTAATTCATTTGTTGAAAAAGCTAAACAAAATCAAGAGTTACGGAGTTATTACTTAAGTATGAATATCCACGATTCAGATATTAGACGTGTCGCACTTGCAGAAGGTCGCGAACAAGGTGCTGAACAAAAAGCCATTGAAACTGCGAAAAAATTGTTACAAGATAATTTACCAATTGAGCAAATTGTAAAATATACTGATTTGCCCTTAGAAAAAGTGCAGGAACTTGCAAATAATACAAATGAATAAAGCCACAAATAAAAATAATTGTTGGGAAAACAGTGGGAATTCTCTCTAATTCCCACTGTTTTATCATCTCTTCAAATCCCGAATTTTCAATTCTCTCAATACTTCTTTCTTTTCTTCAGAAATTCTATAGCTTTCTATTGCTTTTTGGATTGTTTTGTTGTGAGTCCATTGGTCTAGGCGGTTTGATTGAAGGATTTTGAGGGCACTGTCGTATTGTTTTGCGAGGGCGGTTGCAAAATACCAGGCTTTCATCATTTTGATGTAGTAATCGTCATTTTGAATGGACAAAATCAAGTCAAAATAATCATGGGAAAATTGGTCGTCTAAAAAATAGTTCATTAGACAGCCCATTCCAAAACGACATGTGTATGTGTGGCTGCTTTTGATCCAGGTTTTGGAAAGTTCTAAAAGTTGTGGAAGGTTTTTCTTAAAAGTTTTTGGTTTAAAACTGTCGCAAGTTGCCCAATTGTCAATAAAAGGCAAAAACTTTTGGGTTTGTAAAACGCATTCAGAAAAATCTTTGATTTGTTCTATTAAAAATGCATGCAGATTATTTTCTTCGTAATATTTGTGGGGAAGTTCCAAAAAAAAGTTACTTACAAGTTCAAAATTGTTTTTGAATAAATCTTTTGCCAAAGTTCGAATAACAGGAGTGCGAACTCCAATTATTGATTCAGGATTAATTGTAGGCATAAGTTTTGCGTGAAACTCTTTGTATTTTAAATCTTGATGTTGAAACAGCATTTCTTGGATTTTTGTCATAATGATTTATTATACATTGTGAAATTGAAAAGTCAAAAAAATACCACCAAAAAAAAATTATAATCCTTTAGAAATTACCCAAATAAACAATTTGAATTTGTCCTACAAAATATATTATTTTTTATAATTCTTTTTCTTTATAATTCCCCAACCCTAATTTAGAACCAATCAGGAGTAACAAAATATTCTAAATTATACTCATTACAATATTCTGCTGCATAACTACCAGGATTACATTGAATAGTTAATGAATCACAATCATCAAAAGCATAATATCCAATTGATATAACAGAATCAGGTATTGTAATACTTGTTAATGAATCACAGTTACAAAAAGCGTTATCTCCAATTGTTGTAACTGAATTTGGTATTGTGATACTTGTTAATGCTTCACAGTAAGAAAAAGCCATATCTCCAATTGTTGTAACTGAATTTGGTATTGTGATACTTCTTAATGAATCACAGTTAGAAAAAGCGCTATCTCCAATTGTTGTAACTGAATTTGGTATTGTGATGCTTGTTAATGAATCACAGCTATAAAAAGCTTCTTTTTCAATAGTTGTAACTGAATTTGGTATTGTAATACTTTTTAATGAATCACAGCCAGAAAAAGCACCATTATTTATTTTAAGAATACCATTAGGGATTACAACATTTGTTTTTTTTGAAAAACATGTGTGCAACATTTTTTCTTTTTTATCATATAAAATATTATCTATCACTGTAAAAGTTTCATTATTCTCAGATATTTCTATATTAGTTAATGACTTACAGTTTAAAAAAGCATATTCACCAATTGATATAACAGAATCTGGTATTGTAATACTTGTTAATGACTTACAGTTAGAAAAAGCTTTACTTCCAATTGTTGTAACTGAATTTGGTATTATGATACTTGTTAATGAATAACAGCTAGAAAAAGCAGCATCTCCAATAGTTGTAACTGAATTTGGTATTGTAATACTTCTTAATGAATCACAGTTAGAAAAATCACTATTATATATTTTAAGAATACCGTTAGGGATTACAACATTTGTTTTTTTGAAAAACATGTGTGCAACATTTTTTCTTTTTTATCATATAAAATATTATCTATCACTGTAAAAGTTTCATTATTCTCAGATATCTCTATATTAGTTAATGACTTACAGAAAGAAAAAGCCTTCTCTCCAATTGTTGTAACTGAATCAGGTATTGTAATACTTCTTAATGAATCACATTCAGAAAAAGCTTCCTCTTCAATTGTTGTAACTGAGTTTGGTATTGTGATATTTGTTAACGACTTACAGTCTAAAAAAGCTCTTACATCAATTATTGTAACTGAATCAGGTATTGTGACACTTGTTAATGAATCACAGCTAGAAAAAGCACATGCTTCAATTGTTGTAACTGAGTTTGGTATTGTAATACTTTTTAATGAGTCACAGCCAGAAAAAGCCATCTCTCCAATTGTTGTAACAATTTTCCCGTCAATAACAGATGGAATATCTACACTTGATGAATAACCGTTATACCTCGTAATTGTTATTTCGTTATTCTCATTAATTGTATAGCTAAAATCATCATAAGTAAAAGTCTTTTGTGCAAAAAGATTTTGTGCAAAAAAAATTAATAAAAGTAATAATATTTTTTTCATCTGATACCTCTTATACTATTCCTTAATAACATATATAAAACTTTTATAAGTTTACTTTCTTTTTGTATAAAATACAATAAAACCTAATATTTCTAAAAACCTGACACACAATGTCAAGTTTTGTGTGGTATACTAATTTTATAATGCGTAAGGGTACGCCCAAAAAATAAAAAAGAGGTGAAAAAATGGCTAGACCTAGAAATAAGGCAGATTTGATTGTTGCTGCCACTGAAAACTTTGAAAAATTGGTAAAAATGATTGAAGAAATGTCTGACGAAGAAAAGGCGAAGGATTTTGATTTTTCTGGAGATGAAAAAAAGAAGGAAGCTCATTGGGGACGAGACAAAAATGTGCGAGATGTTTTGATTCATTTGTGGGAATGGCATAAATTGTTGTTGCGATGGGCAAAAAATAATCGGGATTTGGAAAATGTAAAGATTCAGTTTTTGGAAGAAGGTTATTCTTGGAAAACTTATGGGGCTATGAACAAAGTTTTTTGGGAGCGAAATCAGGAAGTTTCGGAAAGTGAGGCTTTGGAATTGGTGAAAAAATCTCATTCTGCGGTGATGGAACTTTTGGAAGGATTTTCGGAGGCGGAACTTTTTGAAAAAGATGTGTTTGAGTGGGTTGGCGGTTCGGTTTTGGGTTCGTATTTTGTAAGTAACACAAGTAGTCATTACGATTGGGCAATGAAAAAACTTAAGGCTCACAAAAAATTGGTTTTCGGTAAATAGCTTCGGGTAAATAGTTTTGGGATTTTGAATAACAGGCAATAGGTAAAAGGTAAAAACGGATGATTTCAAGGCTTTTTCAAATTGTTTACAAATTGATGGATTGTCCTCAGATGACGGCTAAGGAATTGGCGGCGGAAGTTGGGGTTTCTGAGCGGACGATTTACAGGGATGTGGAAAAACTTTCTTTGGCAGGGATTCCGATTTATGCTAATCAGGGGAAAAATGGCGGAATTGCACTTTTGCCAAATTATGTTTTAGATAAAACTGTTTTGTCTGATGATGAAAAGAAAAAGATTTTGGAATCTTTGAATGCCTTAAGCAGCCTGAACACAAACTTTAATATAGAAGAAACTGGTGATTTTGATAGTTTGAAAAGTTTTTTGGGAGATTCCAAAGGATTTTATGATTGGCTTGAAGTGGAATTTTCAACTTGGGGAAATCGTGTTCAAGATGAAAATTTGTTTAATATTTTGAAGTCTGGAATTTTAAATCGGCAAGTTTTGAAAATAGAATATGCTAGTTTCAATAGCGAGATTTCTGAGCGAAAAATAAAACCACTAAAGATTTGTTTTAAAAATGAATCTTGGTATTTGTATGCTTTTTGTTTGCTTCGAAATGATTACCGATTTTTTAAATTTTCTCGAATACATCGAGTGGAAAAATTGGAGGAATCTTTTACTCCAGAAATCACTGGAAAAGTCTTGCCAAAAATGAGCGAACAATACGCAAATAATTTGGGAAGTCAAACTCGAGTAATTGTTGAAGTTGATTCAAAATTGTCTTGGCGTGCCTTTGATGAACTTGAAATTTTGGAACATCTTGAAAATGGAAATCTTCGTTGTGCAGTAAATATTCCAGACATTTCTTGGGGAATTAGTTATCTTTTGTCTTTTGGAAGCGGAATAAAGGTGATTGAGCCAGATTCAGTAAAAAATATGCTTTTGCAAGAAATTGAAAAAATGCTGAAAAATGCAAAATAGGAGGATAGGAGGACATTATGCCATTTGATTATAAAAAAGAATTTTCTGAGTTTTATTTACCTGCAAAAAAGCCTTCAATAATAAAGATTCCTGCTATGAATTTTGTGGCAGTTTCTGGAAAAGGAAATCCTAACGAAGAAGGCGGCGAGTATAAAAAAGCCATGGAATTGCTTTATGGCATTTCTTTTACTATTAAAATGAGTAAAATGGCTTTGAAAAAAGATCCAAATGCTTGGCAAATTCCAAATTATTTTGATTATGTGGTTCCGCCTTTGGAAGGGCTTTGGTGGCAAGAAAATGTTGATGGAATTGATTATACTAGAAAAGACGAGTTTTCTTGGATTTCTATGATTCGGCTTCCAGATTTTGTTACTAAAGATATTTTTGATTGGGCAAAAGAAGAGGCTACAAACAAGAAAAAAATTGATTTTTCAAAAGCACAGTTTTTCCATTTTGAAGAAGGCCTTTGTGTTCAATGTTTGCATGTGGGAAGTTATGATTCAGAACCAGAAACAATAAACGAAATGAAAAACTTTGCAAATTCCCAAGGTTATGAAGAAGATTTTTCGGAGGAAAGATTTCACCACGAAATTTATTTATCTGACCCAAGAAAAGTTGCTGCCGAAAGACTTAGAACAGTAATTCGGCATCCTGTGAAAAAGAAATAACAATAGAAAATTACAATTTTATAGCTTTTGTTGCAATTGAAGAGTTTATGTAATTATCTAAAACGGTACCGCCAATATCTTCGTAAAATCCTATGATTGCAAAACCAGCTGCTATTTGACCTTGGATTTGGTCTTCTAAAGTGTGGCTTCAAATGTAGCCACCACTTTCTACAATTTGCTTGATTTCTGGATCATCCATATGGTCAATATCTGCATAAGGAACTGAATATTTTACTTCTAAAATTCCTTGCTCTAATTTTCCAGAATCAAAAATATATTCAATGGGATTTCCAAAACCAGATAATAATAAACCATTCTTTTTTAGAACTCTGGCACATTCTTTCCAAACAGGTAGAACATTGTCAATGTAGCCATTTGACCAAGGATGAATTATGCAGTCAAAAGTTTCATCTTCAAAAACAGACAAATCTTGCATATTTCCTTGAACTGTTTTGATTTTTAGATTGTCTCTTTGGGCTACAAAGTTGTCTTTTTCTAATTGTTTTGTGCTATTATCAAAAACTGTAACTTCAGCCCCTGTTGCCGCCAAAATTGGACCTTGTTGCCCGCCACCACTTGCCAAACACAAAATCTTTTTGTCTTTTAGATTTTCTGGAAACCATTCTTTTGGCACAGGTTTTGTTGGAGTTAACAAAATGCTCCAATTTCCTTCTTTTGCGTTTTGTACCATTTCCTTTGTTACAGGAATTGACCAGATATCATTATTTTCTGAACGTTCGTCCCAAATTTTGCTATTTTCTTCTACGTAACTCATATAATTTTTATCCTATTTTTTATTTTACCACAAATCTTTTCGTGATTGAATTCCTAGTTTTTCAAAAATTGTTGAAAGGTGGCGTTTTACGGTTTCGGTGCTGATGAAAAGTTCATCTGCAATTTGTTGATTTGTGTAATGTTTTTTTACCAGTTTTGCAACTTCAATTTCTCTTGGGGAAAGTAAGGAAAAATCTGGTTTGTGGTTTTCTTTTGATAAATTTGATTCCAAAGAGTTTTGATATTGTTCATGGAATAAATCTTTTTTTTGAATAAAAAGTTGCAAAATCAATTTTGTACAAATTCCAAAGAAAATTGGGCGAAGTTTTACAAAAATCATCATAAAAAATGAAGAAAGTGATGTATATTCTTTTGGAATTGTGTCAGTAGAAAGATTTACACTTTTTAAAATTGATTCAAATTCTGCAAATAATAAAATCAATTGAAAAACAGAAATTAAGGTTCCACAAATTAGGGCATTTTTTTGAATTTGTTCTAGAGAAGTTTTTATTTTTGATTTCCAGTTCATTGTAAGAAAAGTAAAAAATACAGTTCCTACAATAAACAAAATTAGTTCGCCAATCATTTTTTCTAGATTTCCTCTGCAAGTTTGCAAATCTTAATTTCTAAAGGAAGCAAAATCAAATTGCAAATTACAGCGTAAAAAGAAACGATAAGTGCAACATGAATATTAATTCCAAGCAATGATTTGTCATCTAAAAATTTATTCATTGCAGCAAAACCAATTAAAGAGCAACTAAGGGCAACTAAGATAATTATAATTCTAAATGTTTTGATTGCATTTTGCATTAAATTTTTTTGGCTAACAGAAATCTTTTGATTTTGAACTACAGTTTTTATTCCATGAAAAAAGATTTTAAAATTTCCGCTTATTAACAAAAGAAGAAAACTTGGTACAAATAATTCAATAAATGATGGAATATCTAGCCACATAAAAATGGAATTAAGATTGTATTGGCTTTGATTAAAGTTTTCTATATTCGACACAAAAATGAACAATGCAAATAATGTAAAAATCAAAATTGTTGATAAAAATATCTTAATAATAGAAGAAAGTTTATTTTTTTTGTCTTGGATTTGATTCTTAGTTTCTATTTCTTCTGCCATAAACAAAATTTGATCTTTTTTGATTTTTGATTTTAGTGTTATCAAAATTAATTCTATAATAATTGTGTAAAACAAAGAAAGAATAATTGTTGAAAGATTTTTTCCAATAGTTTCTTTGTTTTCAATATTTATGAAAAAATAAGAACACGAAAAAATCAAAAATGAAATTCCAATATACAAAATTGATTTACACAAAAAATCTATTGAGATTTCTGTTGATTTTAATTCTTGAAAACTAAAACTTTTATACTTTTTTTTGGCTGAGAGAATGTTTACTAAGGATTTTCCATTGCTAGAACAAATTGAATATAAAATTATTATGCATAAAAAACCTAAAAATAAAACCTTTTGAATTAATATTGTTCCAAAACCACCACCTGAAACTGTGCAGCAAAAGATTGCATTTAATAAAATTACTAAAAATGAAAAAAGAAGTTGTAAAATCATAAAAAAGTCTCCGTTGTTTTTTAAGGTTAATTGAATTATCTAGTGATTTTAAACAGAAAACAAGTGTTAAAAGGTTGTAAAAAAGTTGTAATTTAGGCCTGCCTGCGAGCTTTCTTGCGTTAGGGTATGGAGCACCGCCGAAGGCGTTCGTGGAAGTTTTGAGCGAAGCGAGAAAATTTCACGAATGGAGCGTTTTAACGCGGAAGTGCGGAACACCCGACCTGTAGCGACTGAAAGGAGCGGAAGGAAACGCCCAAAAGAAAAAATCTATA
>JAGARY010000265.1 GCA_017622055.1 Treponema sp.
ATATATTCTTCCTATAGTATACAACTGAAATTTACAATCTGGCAAACATTATTATTTCATGAAGAAAATTCATTTGATTTTTTTTATTTTTTTATTGACTTAACTTCTTTTTTGATATTATATTTTACTTAATTAGATTGTGTACAATTTAATTTTACTAAATCTTTTATTTCCTGGAGGATAACATGTCTATCTACGATTTTTCTGTAAAAAATGCAAAAGGAGAAGATATTCCCCTTTCAAACTACAAAGGTAAAGTTTTGCTCATTGTGAATACAGCAACTGGCTGTGGATTTACTACTCAATACGACGAATTGCAAAGCTTGTATAAAGAATTTAATCAAAAAGGATTTGAAATTCTAGATTTTCCTTGCAATCAATTTGCAAATCAAGCACCTGGTTCAGATGAAGAAATCCATTCATTCTGTACAGGACGATTTGGAATTACATTTCCGCAGTTTGCAAAAATTGATGTAAACGGTGAAAACGCAATTCCACTTTACAAATGGCTAACAGAAAACACAACTTTCCAAGGTTTTGGTCATTCTCCAATGGGAATAATGCTTTCTGGTGTTGTAAAAAAATCAGACAAAGATTACAAAAACAACGGAAACATAAAATGGAATTTTACAAAATTCCTAATTGATAAAGAAGGCAACATCGTAGAACGATTTGAACCAACAGATATGAAAAATCTAAAAGAAAAAATTAGTGAACTTTTATAAATCCAAAACGGAGGATATCTTATGCATTACGAATACACACCTGAAAATGTTTGTGCACAACAAATCTCGTTTGACTTAGACGATAATATAGTAACAAACATTCAGTTTTATGGCGGCTGCAACGGAAACTTAAAAGCAATCTCTACACTTTTGGAAGGTTCAACAGTTGATTTTATACAAGAAAAACTTTTAGGAAACACCTGTGGACGGCGTCCAACTTCTTGTGCAGATCAATTAGCAAAAGCCGTAAAAAGTGCTAGCCTAAATCAAAACTAACAAAAAATAGAAAACTCCCTACCATATTTGAAAAAAATTACAAATATGGTAGAATTAAAAAAGCTTTTTTGAATCAAGGAAAATATGTCTGACCAAATAAATGAATATCTAAAACTAGAAAATCAACTTTGCTTTCCTCTTTACGCAGCGTCCCGCGAAATTATCAAAAAGTATAGACCTCATCTTGAAAAAATAGATTTAACATACACACAATACATCACAATGATGGTTTTTTGGGAACAGAAAAAAATCAACGTAAAAGATTTAGGTAAAAAACTCTTCCTTGATTCCGGCACTCTAACTCCAGTTTTAAAATCACTGGAAGCAAAAGGTTATGTTATTCGTTCTCGCTCAAAGGACGACGAACGCTTTCTTATGGTAGAAATCACAGAAAAAGGCGAATCTCTCAAAACCCAAGCCGCAAAAATCCCAGAAGCAATGGCATCCTGCCTCCCACTCCCCCTCGAAGAAGCCCAACAACTTCACCACTTGTTGTACAAGATTTTAGAATTGGGAATGTAGTTTTTTCAATTTGGGTGTTTCATCTTCTTTCATACTCTATTAAAAATCTACTCTTCAAAGCTTTTGTTGAACTTCTTAAACTTTTCGTAAACTTCCAAAGCCAATTTTACAGCGTTTCCAAAATCTTCGTGCAAAACCGCTTTTCCGTTGGCGTTTCTGAGTTTGTATTTTCCGTCTTTTGTGTGTTCAATCATTGGAACATGTTTATGGTCGCAAACAGAATACCATTTTCCATTAATTTGTTCTTTGTGCCACTTAAAATTGTTTTTCATAATTTTCCTCTTAAATCAGTAGGGGAAAGCCTTCCCCTCGGTTGCACTTCGTTGCAACCTACCCCTTCTAGCGGGAGATCCCGCAACGCCCCATCACAAAACCCACTTACGCAATTTTCCTTCAATTCCAAATTCTTGTAAAATCCATTTTGCCATACAAAACGCGTAATACATTTACTTCCAATTTTTCATTATTAACAATATAAAATACAATATAATTATCTACAGAAAAATATCTTAAACCTCTACTTTTCCACGGTTCTTTTTCATATAGCCTAAATGACTCTGGCATAAAATCTAATTTTTGAATCTCATCTTGTAATCTACTTAATTGGTTTTCTGCATTAATTATCGATTGCAATTCATAAGCAATATAATTGTAGATTTCTTGTAAATCTTCTATAGCCAAAGGTAAAACTCTCACACGATAATTCAACTATTCACTCCTTTTTATTGATGAAAATGCTTGCTGAACAGAAACTCCTTTGTTATCCAACATTTCTTGGTAAGCATTTTCCATTTCTGAATTAAACTGAACTTCTGTCATCTTAGAAATATCGATATTTTTTTTATTTGGAAGTTTTAATTCAAAAGGCATTCCATTATTCAAAATAATCTGTTTATAAAACATATTTATTGCTGTAGAAACAGGAATTCCCAAAGATTCTAAAATCGATTCTGCGCAAATTTTTGTTTCAGGTTCTATTCGGGCATAAAGATTTGCTGTTTTATTTGCCATATAATTCTCCTAATATAACTATATGCTATTGTATAGCGAAATGCAATACAAATCTATTACTTATTTCAAAACTATCATTTTCTAATAGAAAAATTGTTGTAAAAAACCTTACGCAATTTTCCTAAATTTACATTTTTCACAAATTGCAACGTCTTTGTTCATACAGTTTGCAGCGTGTTCTGAACAAGCACACAAGATTTCTACCAAAGAATAACAAATCATTTCGTCCATAGAAACGCTAAATAATCTTGCCAAAACAAGAAGATTATCTACCGTTGGAACACATTTTCCGCTTTCCCATGCATAAATTGACTGAGGATGTTCAAACCCAAATAATTCTTGCAATTCGTGAACAGTAAAACCGTTATTTTTTCTGAGATTTTTGATTTTTTCGCCAGTTTTTTGTAAATCTACTAC
>JAGARY010000266.1 GCA_017622055.1 Treponema sp.
ATGAAAGAATATACGGAAGGCAAACTTACTTATACTGTTAGCCAAATTGAAGTTGGAAATACAAAAGAAGTTCTTTCTAAGAAAAAAGAATTTTTGGCTGAACTTGAAATTGAACGCAGAAGTCGAAAAGCTTTGTTCAGTTGTATTTTGGTAACAGATATTACAGCTTTGTCTAGCGTGCTTTTGATTGAATGTGATCCAAAATTTGCACCTTTTATTCCTGGAGTAAAACGGGAGGCAAATGTTTATTATTTGCAGGGTGTTGTTTCTCGTAAAAAACAACTTATTCCGTTGCTTACCGAACAGATAAACAATTATCAAAGATAGAAGTAAAATCTGAATTCAGAATTCTGAATTCAGATTTTATATTTAGGGTTTAATACAAACCCTAAAAACGGCCGAGTCAAGGCCTAGAGCAAAGCGTGCCTTGACCGGACGTATTCTGCTTTTCCCACTGTAAATGGCAAATGATCGTACTTTTCTGTTCCTGTGTGGGAAAAGCCATTTTTTATGTACCAATTTTTTAGTTGAGTATGTTCTTCTATAAAATCTACAAACAAAATCTCTGCAGAAAGTTCTTTTGATTTTTCTTTTGCAAAATCTAATAAAAGTTCTCCGTAGCCTTTATTTCTTAATTCTGGTAAAACGCACAAATTATGAATACTAACAACATTTTCTCTTTCTGGGACTTTGCTTAAAGAAATGAATCCACAGATTTTGTCTTGATTTTTAGAATTTGAATCATCAAAAAGTCCATACATCAAAAATCCCCAGTTATAAAAACGCTGTAATTTTTCTAGTGGCATAAAACTTGTGTGGCCAGGACAATTTTCTTGAGTAAAGCCAAATTGTTTTGCAACAGTAGCAAATGATTTATGAATCACTTCTAAACATTCTTCTAATTGATTTTGATTTAATTGTTTAATTTGCATATTATAACCTTTAGTTTTTATAAGTATATACTTTAAAAATTTGAAGGTAAATAAATTTGTAATTTAATAAAAAGGATACGTCCGGTCAAGGCACGCTTTGCTCAAGGCCTTGACTCGGCCGTTTTTAGGTTTTGTATTAAACCCTAAATAAAAAAAGAGTGATTTTGGATTCCAAAATCACTCTTTATAAATATTTATAAAATATTTAATTATTTAGAAAGACGAGCTTCCAAATCGTTCAAACAATCCATAAGTTCTTGTGGAAGGTGTGAACCGAATTTAGAGTAGTGGTTTTCACGAACGTCTTTAATTTCTTTGAGCCAACCTTCTGTATCAACTTTGAGGATTTCTGGAAGAGTTTCTTTGTAGTAATCAGCAAGTCCGTCTGTGTTGATAGCACCTTCTTTTGGCATGAATCCGATTGGTGTTTCAACTGCGTTGTCTTTTCCATCACAACGATCAAAAATCCAAGCAAGAACGCGTGAGTTGTCACCGTAACCTGGCCACATGAATCCACCTGGAAGTTTGTCATTGTTGTCATCTTTACGGAACCAGTTTACATAGAAGATTTTTGGTAATTTGTCTTGATCAGCGTTTTTACCAAGTTTTACCCAGTGAGCAAAGTAGTCACCCATGTTGTATCCACAGAATGGAAGGTTAGCAAATGGGTCACGACGGATTTTACCAACTTGGCTTGCATCGATTGTAGAAGCAGCTGTAATTTCTGAACCTACGATAGATCCTAAGAATACACCGTGGTTCCAGTTTCTTGACTGATGTACAAGAGGAACTGTAGATGGACGACGACCACCAAATAAGATAGCAGAAATAGGTACACCTTTTGGATCTTCCCATTCTGGAGCAATACATGGACATTGGTTAGCTGGAGCTGTGAAGCGAGCATTTGGATGAGCCATTTCTTCACCTTTAGGAGCCTTGTCTTTTTCGAATGCTGGGCGTTTGTTTCCTTTCCAGTCAATAAGTTCACCTTTAGCTGGGTATCCAATTCCTTCCCACCAAACATCGCCATCTTCTGTAAGAGCACAGTTTGTAAAGATTGTGTTCTTTTCTGCAGAAATAAGAGCGTTTTTGTTTGATTCAGCAGATGTTCCTGGAGCAACTCCGAAGAATCCTGCTTCTGGGTTGATAGCGTAAAGACGAC
>JAGARY010000267.1 GCA_017622055.1 Treponema sp.
AAAATATGAAATATTACAATTTATATAATCAGCATATTTTTCAATCCATTTTAATTCAGACAAAGCCTTTTGAAAAATCAAAACATTTCCATCTTCATTATCTAATCTACATCCACAAGTTAACAAAACTTCGTTATTTTTAATTGTAGTATATACAGAAATTGTATTATCTTTTGAAACTCTTAAACATTGTTTTTCAGAATCAGTAGAAATTTCCGAATTATTTCCAGAACCATAAAGAAATTTCCCTTCAGGATCAAAAATCATTACATTCCATAAATCATATTCTCTACACAAAAACTTCATAGTTGAAGTAGGAGTAGCAATCTTATCATTCTTCAAAATATTATGTTTAATATAGGATACATCAACACGAAATTGTTTTTGTTCTTCGGAAATTGCATCAAGAATAATGGTTTTACAACGTTCCAAATCTTCTTGATAAGTTTCGTTCATTACTTTTTTTACACCATGCTGTAATGAATAAGCAACAACAACAATACCAATCAATGCAAACACAATAGTAGGAACTAAAATATTTATATACAAAGAATGACGTTTATTATCGTCCCTCTTTGGCATAGGTATTTTTTTTAATAAATTCTTAATTTTTTCCTTCATAAAAACCTTCATCAAAAGCAATTAATTCTGCAATTTTCAATTATAATATCGGGTATGTTAAAAATCAAATAATTTCACAACTTAATTATAAAAATTTATTACTCACAATACCCCACAAAAATTCAAATTAAATTTTTCACTCAACACATCGTATTCTTTTTGGTCTTCTTTTTCGTTAAAACCTGTAATATACAAGGTGGGGGAAGTCTCCCCCTGGCTCCCAAGTCCAGCCCCAGCCCACTTTGTGTTCTGGGCCGCGGTCTTGTCCGCCACCCCCTCTGCGGGCTCAAACGCCGCCCGCAACGCCTGCTTGTAAACTTCAATGGCGTGCTTTACAACCCCATCTTTTGAATCAACCACTAAAATGTCACTTCCACACACTTGTTGAATCTGATTAGAAATATTTAAAAAATGAGTACAACCTAAAATAATTACATCACAATCATTTTGCTTAAAAAAATCTACAGCAGGAACACAAGCAGCTTTTATTTCTTCCTGGGTAGCAGTAAAACTTTTTCTTTCTATAAAATCAATAAGTTTGGAATCACCACGCAAAACCATTTTACAATCCCTAGCATATTTTTCTTTAAGGGCAAAGTTATAATCACAACTAACTGTAGAATCTGTTGCCAAAAGCCCAAAAACTCTTTTTTTAGATTTTTCTGCAGCAACTTTAATTGCAGGAACAGTTCCCACAAAAGCAGTTTTTGGAAATGTTTTTCTTAAAGAATCCAAGGCATTTACGCTCATAGTGTTGCAAGCCACAACAATTACCAAAGGATTAAATTTTTCTATTATTTTTTGCACAAGAGAAGTTACGCATTTTATAATTTCTTCAGAAGATTTTGTTCCATAAGGAAAATTTTTTGTATCTCCAACATAAACACAATTTGCCTGCGGAAGATATTTTTTTAAATGTAACAAATATGGAATTCCGCCAATTCCAGAATCAATAAAAACAAAATCAGTCATAAAAATTAATCACCAAACAAAGCATTAAAAGCATTTTTTGCATCTTGGGCTTTTTTAGTTGCTTCAGAATTATTAATTACAGAATTTCCAACTTGAAAAAAATCACAAAAATTGGCTTTTTCTTTATCAGAAACTAAAGAATCTACAGATTCCCTACAATCATAGTGACTTCCAGGCGCATAAAATTTGCAACCTTTGCAACTGTGAAGATCTGCATGACAACTTGAACATTCTGAGTTTCTAAAAACAGAATCTATATTATTTTCTTTTCCACATTTCCAACAAATCATAAACTTATTTTAGAATTATAAACACAAGTGGTCAAGTTGTGAATATAAAGCAAACAAAACAAAATATTTAGTGAATCTTTTAGTAAAATATGCTAGTATTATAGATGTAGATAAAGAAACGGAGTTATTTTTATGGACAAAACAATTATTCAACAAAATCTTTATATGCAAAAAGCATTTTTTACTTCTGGAACAACTCAAAATATAAAATTCAGAAGAGAATCATTACAAAAACTTTATACAACTATTTCAAATAAAAAAGACGCAATTGAAGAAGCTCTAAAAAAAGATTTAGGAAAATCTTCAATGGAAGGTTTTATGTGTGAAGTTGGTCTTGTGATTGAAGAAATAAAATTTATGCTAAAACACTTAAAATCTTTTTCAAAAGAAAAAAAAGTTCCAACACCAATAACAAATTTTCATTCTGTAAGCAAAATTAAACCATCTCCTTATGGTGTTTGTTTAATTATGAGTCCTTGGAATTATCCATTTTTATTAACAATGACTCCTTTGGTAGACGCTCTTGCAGCAGGAAACACAGCATTTGTAAAACCTAGTGCTTATTCTCCAAATACAAGTAACATTATTAAAGAAATTCTTGAAGAAACATTTTCACCAGAATATGTAACTGTAGTTACTGGTGGTCGTGAAGAAAATGAATATTTATTAAGTCAAAAATTCAACTATATTTTCTTTACTGGCAGCAAAGAAGTTGGAAAACTTGTAATGCAAAAAGCTTCAGAAAACTTAATTCCTGTAACTTTGGAATTAGGTGGAAAAAGTCCATGTATTGTAGATGAATCTGCAAATATAAAATTGGCTGCAAAAAGAATTGTTTTTGGAAAATTCTTAAATTGTGGTCAAACTTGCGTTGCACCAGATTATATTTTGTGTCATAAATCCGTAAAAGATGAACTTGTTGCTGAATTAAAAAAACAAATTCAACTTCAATTTGGAACAAATCCTTTAGAAAACAAAAACTATGGAAAAATAATCAATAAAAAGCACTTTGACCGCTTGCTTGGTTTAATTAATAAAGAAAAAGTTGTTCACGGTGGAAACAGTAACGAAGCAACTCTTCAAATTGAACCAACTATTATGGATAACGTTGCATTTGAAGATTCTGTAATGCTTGAAGAGATTTTTGGACCAATAATGCCAATTGTAACTTATTCTTATCTTGATGTTGCAATTGATTCAATTAACACAAAAGATGCTCCTTTGGCTTTGTATATTTTTACTTCTAAAAAAGAAGTTGCAAATAAAGTTACAGAGCAATGTACATTTGGCGGTTGTTGTGTAAACGATACAATTATGCATTTAGTTTCTACACACCTACCATTTGGTGGTGTTGGAGAAAGTGGAATGGGGTCTTACCACGGAAAATTTGGTTTTGACACATTTAGCCACAACAAAAGCATTTTGAATAAAAAAACATGGATTGATTTACCAATGCGATATCAACCTTATCAAGAAAAATTTGAAAAATTAATACGATTTATTTTGCGCTAAAATTGTAAAATCAAGAGGCTTTTATGTTTACACAAAATAAATGTTTGGTTCCATATTGTAAAAACAACGCATTATCTTCTTTTGACAAGGACGGAAATCTAACAAAAGAAAAAAACTATTGTTTAGAACACATTCCAAATCCTGGAAAATCAAAAGAAGATATTTACAAATACATTAATTCCACGCAAACAATTGTAGGATTAAATGCCAGCGGCATAATTTTTACAAATATTGATTTTTCAAACAAAAGATTTTATGGATGTAATTTTTCTCACTGCACATTTTCAAATATTCAATCATCGGAATTGCGATTAAAAATGTGCATTTTTGATTTTGCAAATTTCACAGACTGCAATTTTATAAAAAGTAATATTATGTTTTCATCATTTTCTGGTTGCATTTTTTCTCATACACTTTTTACAACTAGTGATTTAATTCAAACAAATTACAATGGAATAAAAGCTTATCAATCTTCTTTTGATAATTCAGACTTATTTAACTCAAGATTCATAAAATCAACTTTGGTTGATACATCATTTAGAAATTGTAACGTAAAAAAAACAATGTTCATTGATATTGAACAATCTAATGTTTCTTTTAAAATGTCAAATACTCGTGAAGCCATTTTTGACAAGGATGGAAGTGAATTGTATCTAGGAGTAAAAACAGAATGAAAATTTATTTCCACTTGAACATAGAAGGATTTTCAAATTGTTATTTGGTTGTAAATGAAGAATCAAAAGAAGCAATTATTGTTGATCCAGGAAGAATGACAAAAGAACTAATTTCTCAACTTGAAGAACAGCATTTAAAATTAGTTGCAGTTTTAATTACCCATAACCACGGAAGCCACGTTCATGGATTAAAAACTTTGCGAAAGATTTATAATCCCAAAATTTTTGCAGCAGATTGGGAAGTTGCAAAAAATGATACAACTGTCATTACCGGAGACGGAAAAGTAAAAATAGCAAAAATGACTGTCCACTACACCGCTCTTCCTGGTCACACTTCAGATTCTGTAATATTTCAAATTGGGAACTTACTCTTTACAGGAGACGTACTTTCGGCAGGTCTTTTAGGGTCAACAAACTCCAGTTATTCAGATTTTATTTTGCGGTCAAACATTGAACAAAAAATATACTCACAACAAGATGGACTAATTTTAATGCCTGGTCATGGACCTCCAACAACATTGGAAGCCGCAAAGGCATTCAACTTAAACAAAAGTAACGTTTCTAACCAAAACTAATTTTTATTTACAATTGCAATATTTCCGCACACAATTCCGTATTTGTCAAAAACAAATTCGTTTAAAGCTATTGCGGCATCTTCAAAACCACGACCTTTATTATTGCGAACATAAGCAGCTAAATCTGGAGTGTATTCAAAAACAGATTTCCAATTTGACCAATTTACAAAGTTTTTGCCAACTTCATTCAAAGGTTGCTGCATTGTGTATGCCATAAATTCATTTTGCATAAGATATTCGTCATTTTGGTCATAACCAAGATTTTTCTGAGAAGCAAAATAATCTTTTAAAAATTGCAATGAATATTGGTCCATTGTGTGGTAAACAGCAGAAACATAATTTCTAAATTCCACATCTCTAAAATAAAGAGTATGCCAACCTTCATGAGCAAGCAATCTACGACGTGACCAACCTGGTGTTTCTTGAGAAATTGAAACAATGCCACCTTCATTTGGCATTACAACATCTCCATCCATATAGATTAAATTATTTTCCAAAAGAATACGTTTTAATAATTCTTCTTCATAATTCAATTGAACATTTACTTCTTTTGCTTTATTAAAGAATTTTGCCATGGAATCTGCACTGTAATCGTGGGCATTAAAGCCATGTTTTCCTTCAAGTTGTTGATTTGTTAAAATTTTTCCTTTATATCCTTGTTTTTCAACAAAAAAAGCCAATCTTCTAAAAAATCTATTTTGAACATCATAATCTTTTGTATCAAAAAATAAAATTCTATCAAATCTGTCCCATTCAAAAATTTCATAATCAACAGTGCGCCAAACATCAGAAGGATAATTCAAAATTAACCCAGGATCTGTGATTATTGGAACAAGAATTTCTTTTTCATTTTTATTTTGTTTTCCAAGTTTTAAAATAATTGAATCTACTTCAGATTTCCCTTCTTTTAAATTTACATACGAAAAAGATTCTTTTAATGCAGAAGAAGGAATTTGAACATTTTCAACACCTTTCATGTTATTCACAAAAAATTTTTCACCACCAAATAAAACTTCCACAGAAGAAATATCTTCCAATGTAGATTTATTTTCTTGGTTTTGAGTAAAAGAAATTTCATAAATTGGCATTGTTTTTAAACTTGTGTTTACAGTTGGAAAAACCATACTTCCTCCTGTAAAATCAAATGAAGAATTAGAAAAATCTACAACTCCCCCATTTGGTGCAAAACCATAAAATGGAATATCTATGGAAGAATCAAAACCAATATTTGCAGGTGCAATGCAACAACCAATTATATAAGATTTTATTGTAGAATAAACAAAAAATCCTTGTGGAACTTGCAAAATGCCATTTTTATCTTTTTGAAGTGCAATAGAATAATCAACAACTTCAGGACTATCAACTTGGTTGGCAATTATTGAATTTAATCTGTTTAATTCAAAATCATCTTTTAAAAGTTTTCCATTTTCAGTAAATTGATTATCAGATAAAAATCCGTATTTAAAAATAATAGAATCTTTATAATTAAATAATTCTTTTTGTTTTTTTGTTGGAACATTTTTTACTCTTATAATTACAGAACAAGAACCATTTTCATCATAAGTTGATTTTATAATTTCTTTTTGATCTTCTGTAAATTTAAAAAAAGCATAATCTGTATTTTTTATTGAACCTCTTCTGGCATTTCCACCTAAAGCAATTAAAGAAGTTTTATTTTCATTTATTAAACTTTCAACTTTTACAACAGAAACATTTTTTTGAGTAATCAAAATAATTCCAAGAACAAGGTTTGCAATTACTAAAACTACAATAAGAGCTAAAATAATCTTTTTTTGGAATTCTAGATTTTTTATATATTCAATAATTTTTTTAATTTTTTCTAAAAACTTCATATCTTTTTATACTGTATCATTATTTCAAAAAAGTTTATACTATTATTTATGATTGTATGTCTTTTAAATCCAAATCAACAATTGCAAATTAACAATTTTCAAAAAGATTTTATACAAACTAATTTTCACTTTTGCAAAAAGATTTTAAAAAACTATCAAAATATGATTCTTTTAAACTCTTTTAAAAATTTATCTACAGATTTCTCCTCAATTGATTTAAAATCAATTTCTAATTCTATAAAAAATATAATAATTTATGAACCAGAAATTAAACCATTTTCCTCTGATTTTTCAATTCCTTTTTATAATCAAAAATCAAAGTTTGAATTTTCTCTTTCATCAAAAATTGAATTAACTTTTGATGATAGAATTCATTTTTTTGATTTTCCTTTAGTTTTCTTTAATCTTAAAGACGGCTCAAAAGGGGAATTTCTTGAATTAAACAAAAAAATTGGCACAAACATTTTTCCATTAAACATTAAAGTTTTTAGAATTGGAAAATGTTTATGCCAAAATAATTCTTTTATTTTAGAAGATTCCCTTTGGAAAAAACTAAAATAATTATTAAAATTACATAACTTTTGGACCACGTTCCAAAGCTGTAATTCCTGTTTTTACGTATTCAAGAATTCCGTATGGTTCAAGCAATCTAAGCAAACTTTCAATTTTTTCTTCGCTACCAGTAATTTCAATAATTACAGATTCCAAAGAAACATCAACAATTCTTGCTTTATAAATATCACAAGTTTCAATAATTGTTCCACGATTACTTGCTTCGGCTTTTACTTTTATTAAAGCCATTTCACGCTGAACAGATTCTTTTACTTCGCATTTCATAATAGAAATAACTTCTACAAGTTTTGCAAGTTGTTTTTGAATCTGTTCAAGAATGTATTCATCGCCTTTTACAACAATTGTCATTCTTGATTGCATAGGATTTGAAGTTTCACAAACTGTCAAAGAGTCAATGTTGTACCCACGTCTACTAAAAAGCCCCGAAACTCTAGACAAAACACCAGCCTTATTTTCAACCAAAACAGACAAAACAAATTTATCCATAAAAATAAATCCTCAATACTTAATACGTCCGGTCAAGGGACACTTCGTTCAAGCCCTTGACTCGGCCGTTTTTAGAGTTTGTATTAAACCCTAAATAATAATTTTAATTCCTAGTTGCTATCTGGATTAAAAC
>JAGARY010000268.1 GCA_017622055.1 Treponema sp.
CAAATACTCATCATCCCCTCTTCTTCACCAACTTTTGTTTCTAAAGTAACAAGAACGACCATTTCGTTTGGAGGAACAATTTGGGCAAACTGTGGGTTTGTTTCAATTTGAGCAAAACGTGGGCGTAAGTCAATTACTTGAGTCCAAGCTTCACGAATATTTGCCAAAATACGAACAATAATTCCTTCCATTACTTCTTGTTCAATATCTGTTAATTCACGATTTTTAGTTCCTACAGTAACACCTCGGCCACCGAACAATCTATCAATCATACAGAATGTGATTGAAGGGTCAATTTGCAAAACAGCACTTCCCTTTAATGGATCCATATTAATTACGGCTAAAGTTGTAGGAGATGGAATTGAACGAATAAATTCTTCATAAGTCAACTGATCTACAGAAGCAACGTGAACATGGGCAATAGCACGTAACTGAGCAGAAAGACTAGTTGTAGTTACACGTGCAAATGTTTCATGCAAGTTCTGTATTGTACGAAGAGTTTCTTTTGAAAATTTGTCAGGACGTTTAAAATCGTAGATTTTGATTTTTCTAGCACTATTAACGGGCTTAAAATCATCTACATCAGAATCCCCAGAGTTGATAGCTGAGAGTAACTGGTCAATTTCATCCTGCGATAGAACTTCGTTCATTCCTTTTTCACCTCATCTATCAGTTTTGTTCAATTACATCTTTTTGTAAGAAAACAACATCACGAATTCTTGAACTACTAAGAATTTTATCATTAATTCCGTTTTTTAGTTCATTCTTTAAATTATCTTCATTATTTGTATTACGCAATTCACTAGCAGTTTTTCCGCTAAAATATCTTCTTAAAAAGTCTTTTAATTCTACAGTACGAAGTGTAATTTCTGTAGAAGTAGCTTTATCATCTTTTTTGTAACCTAAAGCAACATCTACACGAACTGTAGCGGGAATATCATCACAAGTTGTTGTTTGAATTGTACCGATTGATGTATACCAATCGTAAATTTCCCTTTGACCAGAAACATATTCTTCAGAAGTTGGAATAGCAGTAACAGAAGCACTATTTTTTCCTGTAATTTTAACTGTAATAACTACAACTACTACAATTACAATAACTGCTGCGAGTCCAATAATAATCCATTTTAATAAACCAGGTAAAAATCCACCTGCACCACCTCTTTTATCAGATGAACCTGAAGATCCATCATCGTCGAGGTTAATTTCATCATCGTCTGCCATTTCCCCTCCAGCAAAGTCTAATATTGTAATAATAACATTAAAAATGTCCTTCGTCTAGAATAATAATATCTACACGGCGATTATATGCACGACCTTCCGGCGTATCATTTGAAAATTTTGGTCTTGTATCTGCATAACCAGCTACAGAAAAAGAATTTTCATTTACTCCATAATCGGCAAGATAATGCAAAACATTAATAGCTCTTTCTGCAGAAAGTTCCCAATTGCTAGGATAATTTTCACTATTTGCAATTACATTATCTGTATGACCTTCAATTCTAAACCTTCTTCCTTTTAATTCATCAGAATTAAAAAAATCAGCCAATCGAAGTAATGTATCTCTCGTTTCACTTATATTAAGTTCAGCACTACCTTCTTCAAAAAAATTATCAGAAAGTAATGTTATAATTAAGCCTCTTTCATCACTTGTAATTGTAATACGGCTTGATTTTACATCCGGAGCAAACAAACTAACAGCTTTCTTTTTTGCAGTTCCAAGAGATTTCCCTTTTTCTAAAGATGGCAATGAATTAATTTTATTTCCTAAATCAGAAAGTTGACCTGCAGATAAAGACAAACCACCAGTTACTGTTTCTGTTTGTTGCATTTGCAAACTTTGAGTAATTGTTGCCATCTGTGTAACGTCAATTTCCGAAGGGTTGTATAACATTACAAAGAAACACAACATAAGAGTAATCATATCACCATAAGTACCTTGCCAGGCAAGTGATGGTTTTTCAGGTTCTTTTGCTTTTTTTGCCATTCCTAAATCTCTATTTTTTTATATTTATTCGATTAATCTTTTAATACATCAGATTCAATTGCTTTTCTTGTTTCTGGATCAAGATAAGTAAGAAGTTTCTGAGCCATAATACGTGGGTTTTCTCCGGCTTGAATTGCTAAAACACCTTCAATAATCATTTCTTTAGTTCTCATTTCCGCAGAGTTATGAGCAAGAAGTTTTGTAGCAAAAGGTGCAATCAACCAGTTAGCCATCATAGAACCATACAATGTTGTAATCAAAGCAACGGCCATGTTAGGACCAAGAGAAGATTTATCTTCAAAGTTATTAAGCATACCAATAAGACCAAGTACAGTACCCATCATACCAAAAC
>JAGARY010000269.1 GCA_017622055.1 Treponema sp.
CAAACAACACCAATTGTAATATACGGACTAAAGTCATACTGAGACACACCATTTTTTGTAACTAAACGTGGTTCCATTTTGAAAACCATCTTCAAATCCCAATCGTGTAAATCATGAGTTATTTCAAAATTTAATGATTTTAATTTAAATCCAGACCCCTTACGCAATTGTTCATTGTCAAATCTAAAAGAATTTGCTAAATCAACAAAAAAGTTCTGCTCTCCAGGAATTCTTCCAGGATAACCCATTGCAGTTTGAAAATATCTATATAAAACAGAGTTTCTTGATGTAGAAGAAAATGTAAATGTTAAGAACTCATTAATTTTAAAAGAAATTGAAGGCGTAAACAACAAATAACTACTTGTAGGTTTTATTAAATCAACAACAACATTAGCATTAATTGATGGAGTAAATGTAACTCTGTTGAACCAAGTGTTAAATGTTGGCAATTTTGGAGCAATCGATAATGAAGCTGAGTAAGGCAAAAATTCCTTTTCTTTTCTTGAAATCCATCCAACACTTTCATCAAAATCAGCCCCATAAGTATAAGACATAATATAAGATGCTGTTATTCCTTTCCAACTTGCAGATAATTTAAAACTATCTGGATTATTATCTTCCAAATTATAATTAAAAGATTCCGAAAATGTTAAAGTAGAATTAAATAAAGACAAACTTAAAGATTGTTGCAATGGATTCTTTTTAAACTCAGGAGAATCTTTTTCTTTTTGAGAAAAACCACTTCCCAAAGAAAAAGAAATAAAAGGAAATTTTAAATTTAATGTTGCAGAATATTGCTTTAATTGAGGTGGCATAACAACAGAAAAAGTTAATGATTGCTTAAATAAGCCTTCTTTTTCAGAAGCTGCCAAAATTAGATTTACATTATTTGTAGTAACAGACTCAGGATCTTCAAAATCAAATTTTGGGATTTCCCACTCAGGATTATCCAAATCTCCCAAGAATTTTATACGTAATAATTTAAAATTAGTATTCCATGTTATTCCAGTTTCATTAAAAATTGGAAGGAATCGGAATGGGTAAACCCCTACAGAATTTGAATTTACAATATCTTGTTTTCTAGCATTAAAATCGGCCTGTCTAAGAGATTTAATTGAAGATTCTGAATAACCACCATTTTTATCACCTTCTAAAACGAATGGGTGATCCTGAATTGAAGGTGTATAAGTTACAGAATTTGTTAAAGAAAATAAATCACTTCCAAATTTAAAAGAACTATTCAATGATAATGGTGAAGTAAAAGAATACATATAAGAACGCACATTTTCCCATTTAAAATCATCAGGAGAGTTTAAATTAACAGAAGAGTACGCTAACTGAGTATTTAATGTCGTATTCAAAGAATATCCTAAAGAATAATTAATTCCCGATAAAGTTTTTTGAGATGAATTAGAAAAAGTCAATTCTGGCAAAGTCATAATATAAAAATTTTTATCTTCTTGTTCCTCATTTTCTTCAAGTTCTTCAGATTCCTCATCAGATTCTTCTTCGCCACTTTCTTCTTTTTCAAGTAATTCTTTTTCTTCCTGTTCTTTTTGAAGTTGTGATTGAGACTTTATTTCATCAGGTTTATTCATTGTGATAGAAAAATTTTGATTAGTATTTGTTATTGTTTTTGACTTTGGATATTGAAACAATGTTCCATTCATAGAAAACTTTAAATTTACAGGCGTAATTTGGGAAGGATAAAAGAATTTTCGTTCAGGTGTATAGGTTTTCCAATTATCATCAACTTCTTCTACGTTATCTTCTTCAAAAAAACTATCGAAAGAAGAATTAGATGATGGCGAAGTTGAAGGATTTGTATTAAAGGTTGTATTTAAAGATAAAATATTTACAAATGATGTAGTAGAAATAGACATTGAATTAATATAGGGTTTAATAAAATCTGGTAATTTAGGAGTGAAAGAAGTATTAAGATTCCATGTAAATGAAGAAGTTTCAGAAATAGTTTCAGTTTCTTCCGAATTACCTAAAGCATTTTCCATAAAGAAACTAATCCAATCCATATGTTCGCTTCTATAATTAATAAAATCGTGTCCAAAGAAAGGATCTGAATAAATTGGAAGTGTCAAAGTTAACCTAAAAGGTTCTTGAATTTCAACTTCAATGTTTGCACTATATCTGAAAGGAAGTTTCAAACCTAAGAAATTAGAATTATCTGTATACTGTTTTCCTGAAATAGGAGAAAAAATATCATAGTATGTATCATTTTTAAAAATTGTATTTGAAAAACCAAGATTTGCCCCAACTCTAATTTTTGATATAAAAAAATCAGAAGGCAAAAAATTAGTATCAACACCAACCATAAATCCAAGGTTTGAATACCAATCGACCAAAAGTTTTACATAATCAGATGTGTTTCCTGAATAATTTTCATCTAAATTTCGAAGCATTAAACCTTCTAATTTTTGCTCTTTCAAAACATTAGGACGTAAGAAACTTTTTAAAGATTCCACCGCTTGAGCTGCGGAAGAATCTGAGGAGGAAGAAGTTGTTGAAGTTGGCAAAGGTTTGCGACCATACAAATACAATGTATTTTGAATTGAATATCCAGTTCTTGGTTTATAAGAAAATACAGGATTAAAAACTAATTCATCCTTAGGATAGTAAAATGCCGGAAAATACAAAACAGGAATTGGACCAACAAATAAAAGTGCGTTTAAAAAGGCAAACTCCCCACCAGGCAAAAGCCAAGTTCTAGAGGCTTTTATTTGCCAATGAGGATTTTCTTCATCACAAAAAGTTAATTTAGAATTCTTAAAAGAAATAACATTTGTATCTGTTTTTCCAAAAACATCAGCGAAAATAACCAAAACAGAATCTGAAGGTAAAGAAAAAGCATCTGTATTTCCCATTACAACTCTTGCACCATCAAAAATTCCTTCCATTGTTTTTGTATTCAATAAAATTGAATTAGCAGTAGTTGTGTCTTCTCCAGAAGATTTTTTCTGAACAATTTGAACAGAGCCTTCAGCATAAAGCATCTCTGTTTCTCTATCATAAACAACTCTATCCGCCCGAATTAATGAAGTTGTATCTGCCTTTTGAACAGAGAGTTCAACATTTCCGTCTAGAAATATAGACTCATTTCCTGTATCTTCTGCTTTTTTATACTCGGTTCTTCTTGCATTATTAATTACAATAGTAGTAACCTCATCAGCGAAGATTCCTATTCCCAAAAACAGAAATAATAATGAGAAAATAAACTTTTTATATTTTTTAAGAAAATTAAACTTTCTACAATTACTCATATAATATATGCTTACATTATCATCATTTTAACGATTATTGGCAAGCATTGGACCAATAAATTGTCCTGTAAAACTTTCTTTTACCTTAGCAACATCTTCTGGCGTTCCTGTGGCAATAATATTTCCACCACGGTTTCCACCTTCTGGACCAATATCAATAATATAATCAGCCTGGCAAATAACATCAAGATTATGCTCAATCATAACAACGCTGTTTCCTTGGTCCACAAGACGCTGAATAACAGACATAAGTTGCTTAACATCTGCAAAATGAAGCCCTGTAGTTGGCTCATCCAAAATATACAAAGTTTTGCTAGTTGCAGGACGAGCAAGTTCATTAGCAAGTTTTACACGTTGAGCTTCACCGCCACTCAAAGTTAAAGCATTTTGACCAAGTTGAATATACCCAAGTCCAACAGACTTTAATGTAACAATCTTTCTATATATATGAGGAATACTTTCAAAAAAGTCACAAGCCTCATCAATAGACATATTCAAAACATCATTAATAGATTTACCCTTGTAAACAACTTCCAAAGTTTCGTGATTAAATCGCTTTCCACCACAAACTTCACACTGCACATAAACATCAGGCAAAAAGTTCATTTCAATTACATTTTCACCAGCACCCTGACAATGTTCACAACGGCCAC
>JAGARY010000270.1 GCA_017622055.1 Treponema sp.
TTCTTTTGTAAATCAAGCAATCTATTTTTAGCTCTTGGGTCAATTCCAACTTCAAGGGTTGTTTCTGTACCACCACCAGGAGAGCCTATTTTTTTTGCACAAATCTCTTCTGTGGCTAGTAAGTGTCCACCAATAATTTGAGCTTTTTTACCTCTAACAATAATATTTTTCATTGCAGTTACATTAGAGTTTACAATTGAATCAGAAACAATAACATTTTCTTCAACTTCAACAGTTGTATCATTAATAAATTTTGCCCACAAAGATTTGCCGGCTTTTATATAACCTTCACCTTTACCAAATACTCCTTGGGACAAAATAATATTTCCTGTTGCTTCAAGATATGATTTATCTACAATTCCATTTACTTCAATATTTGTTGCTTCTACCCTATAACCTTCTTCAACTGCACCTTTAATAATAACAGTTCCAACAAATTTAATATCACCTGTTTTTACATTTACTGCATCAAGGAACTTAACAGGTTCAACAGTGATTTTCCCATTAAATAACATTACTTCACCGTCAATTTCAGCAACTACAGTAACACCATCTTTATCAAATTTAACATTTTTACCAAGCAAAATTTGAACATCTTTTCCATTTTTTGCTTCTAGATAGCGACCATAAACTGTTTTTCCGCCTTTTCCTCTTTCAGCTGGAATTTTTGTTGCTAAAGGTTGCCCAGCAATAACATTTTGAATTCGATTTTCTTTGTAGTTAATGTTACCAGATTCAGAAACTTTTGCTTTAAGTTTTTTAGGATCAGTTTCAAAGTTATAAGAAAGATATGCGTCTTTTCCATCAACAGGAATAATTGCTTCTGCTACTAAAAAAGGATTATCGTAAACTGGATTATCAACAAATTCTTCAATTTTTTTCTCATCAATACATTGTTCAACAATCCCTTGAGTTATTAAACTACGCTTAATAGCATCAGCAGAAATATCAGCACCACTCATTCCAGGACCAGAAACAACAATAAAACATTTCATGTGATCTTTTGTAACATCAACAGAAACTAAAGCATCGGCACCTTGAATATGTTTATATTGGCCAACGGTTGTATATTGACCGTCGGTACCATTTTTTACAAGTTTTTTTACTAAAGATTCATCATAATCAACTGTATCCTGACGTTTTATATCATCTAAAACATCACGCAATTCAACAGGAGTTCCATCTCCAATTGGAAGTAAAACTTTTAAAACAATATCTGAACCAAAATGTCGAACATAATACATACCATCTTGATTCTTAACAACATTTGCATCTTCGCTTTCGTCATCAATAATTAATCCATCAGATGCTTTTACAGTTGCTTTTGTGATTGTATTTGGATCTTGATAAATTTTTAAAAACCATGGCTTTTTTCCAATTCCTAAAAAACCATCGCTTCCACGCTCTACAACTTCATATTGAAGATTTGAAATTTTTGTGTTTAATTGCACAGAGGCATCAGATAAAGCTTCGTCAATGGTATCTGCACGAACATCTACCATATGAAGATCTTTGTCAATTAAGAAACGTTCCTTCATATCTGACCGAATTTTATCTAATGTTACCATTTCTTTAAATAATTCCTCTTCTTAAATTAGTTAATTTTGCCCTCAATCGTAAATTAGCTTTTGTATGTAATTGAGAAATTCTTGATTCACTTACATCAAGAACTTCACCAATTTCTTTAAATGTTAAATCTTCATGATAATACAAAACAATAACCATTTTTTCTTTTTCAGGAAGTTCACTAATTGCTTCTGCAATAACCTTTTTTATTTCTTCACGTTCAGCAATTACATCAGGATTTAAACTAGCTGGAGATTCAATATTATTTCCAATTGACATATTATCGTTATCATCACCAGTATACCAA
>JAGARY010000271.1 GCA_017622055.1 Treponema sp.
ATTGCTTCGTCGCTTCGCTCCTCGCAATGACAGAAGAATAATTAGACTACTCGCAATGACGGATGAATAGCTAATGACAAAATTCTTCACCATCCCCCGATTTTGCGTTAGCAAAATCCAATCCGTGTGACACTCTATGTTAGTTCTACAAAAACTCTTCAATCAATTCCAAAAGCGTAAACAATTCGGCACGGTCTTCAAATTCTTGCCGAGTTTGTGGCAGAGGGCGTTTTTTCATTTCTTGCCAGATTAAATTAAATTCTTGTTTTAAAAGCTGTAAATCTTCTGTGGCAGAATATTCGTTGGAAAGTTTTTGCAAAAAATCAGAAATAATTTTTGCGGTGTGAGGTTGTGTTTGAATATTTTTTACACGTTTGTACATTTCATACAAAACTGCAACTTTTTGACTTTGTGTTTTTAAGTAGTTTAAATCTGAATCGTCTTTTTTCAATTGATTTTTGTAATTTTGTTCTGCAAGTTCTTTTGCCAAAAACAGAGTTTTATTTAATTCTTCAAAACAAGAGCCATCATAATTTGCAAGATTTTTATCTAAAATCCGTAAGGACATTCTTTGCAAAATATTTTTGATTTTTTCATTTATTTTTTGTTTTAATTCGTTCATTTGTTTTGTATTTTTGTGCAAATGAAGATTTACAAGAATTCCAAAGGCAACTCCAATTAAAAAAATTAAACTTTCGTTTAAAATTGCACGAACATCCATCACACCTGTGGAAACAAAATGAGAAACTAAAACAGAATTCATTACAATAGAAGAAAACCACTTGAACTTTTGGCAAACAAAAACATAAATTGCAAGGTAAACAAAAAAGGCAAATGTTGTAATTCCAAAAATCTTAAAACAAACAAAACTAATAATGATTGCTGTAATAAAGCCGTAAAAACGAGCAATGGCAGTGCTAAAAGTTTCACGTTTGGAAGGTTGAATTGTAAGAATTGCCACAATGCCTGCCGAAATTGCAAAATCTAAATGCAAAACCTGAGCAACCAAAATAGAAACAACCCCTGCAAAAATCATTTTTATTGAATTAACAATCATTTTATTTCCCCTGTATCATCCTTCCTCAAGTCCACACACCAAAACTCTTTTCAGCCATGGATTGCCACGATTTTCTTGCGAAAATCTCGCAATGACGTTTATTTATCGCTTCCCACATCATCATGCAGTTTTCTCGCAATGACATAACACCAACGTCACAGCAAGCTCTTTAGGTCGTGGCAGTCCATTCATCATTCTAAATTTTCAATTAACCTTTCCACATCATCCATTTTTGTTGCCCAACTTGTGGCAAATCTAACAACTGTATGAGTGCTGTCATATTTTTCTATAAAACAGTAGCCAATTTTAGCGTCCCATTTTTTAAGTTTTTCGTTTTCCACAATAAAAAACTGCTGATTTGTAGGAGAATCCAAATAAAGTTTATAGCCTTTTTCTAGCATTTTTTGTTTTAAATACATTGCAGTTTCAATTGCATTTTTAGAAATTTCAAAATACAAATTATTTGTAAACAAAGTATCAAACTGAACTCCAAGCAAAAATCCTTTTGCCAAAAGAGCACCGTGTTGTTTTATCATTGTAAAAAAGTGTGGAATTAAATCTTTTTTTGTAATTACAACCGCTTCACCAAACATTGCCCCAACTTTTGTACCGCCAATGTAAAAAACATCACAAAATTCCCCAATTGTTTGCAAAGTAACATCAGTTTCAAAACTTGCAAGACCATAGCCCAATCTTGCACCGTCCAAAAATAATGGAATATCATATTTTTTACAAACCGAACTAATATTTTTTAATTCGTCTTTTGAATAAAGCGTTCCGTATTCAGTTGGATGGGAAATATAAACCATTCCCGGTTCCACCATATGAGTATTATTTCCATCATCCTTAAAAGTTTGCAAATATTCTTGTAATTCCTCCGCCTGGATTTTTCCATCTTTGTGACCAATTTCCATCACTTTGTGCCCTGTATATTCAACAGCCCCAGCTTCGTGAACTGCAATATGACCACTTTTTGCACTTACAACTCCTTGCCAAGGTTTTAAAACACAAGAAATTACAGTTGAATTTGTTTGAGTTCCACCAACTAAAAAATGAACTTCTGCGTCTTTTCCAAATTTTCCAAGGGAATCTTTTATTTTTTGTTTTGCACTTTGGCAAAAATCATCTTGTCCGTATCCTACTTGTTTTTGAAAATTAATTTGTGCAATTTTTTCCAAAATTTTTGGATGACAACCTTCCATGTAATCGCTTTCAAAATGAATAATTGAATCTTTCATAATATTATTATAATAGAAGTTTCTGTATCTTTTAAAGGTGATTTTTAGTATAATTTTGATTATGAATGATTTTTTAATTGCAACACCACAAGATTTAAAAGACCGCAATATTTCTGAAGTTGATTTTGTATTTGTTAGCGGAGATGGTTACGTGGACCATCCAAGTTTTGCCGCTGCTCTTTTGGGGCGTCTTTTAGAATCTCATGGTTTTTCTGTTGCAATTTTAGCTCAGCCAGATTGGAAAAATCCTGATAGTTTTAAGATTTTTGGAAAACCTCGTTTGGCATTTTTAGTTTCTAGCGGAGCAATGGACAGCATGGTCAGTAATTACACTGCCAACAACAAACCTCGCTCAGAAGATGCTTACGCTCACGGTGGAGAAAAAGGCCACAGACCAGACAGAGCCATTACAACTTACGTTGGAGCAATTCGTCAAGCATACAAAGGAACAAATATAATCATCGGTGGAATTGAAGCAAGCCTTCGCCGATTTTCTCACTACGATTATTGGAGCAACACCGTAAAACGTTCAATTTTGTTAGATAGCAAAGCCGATTTATTAATTTACGGAATGGGCGAACGAGCAATCATTGAAATTGCAAATCAATTAAAAGACGGAAAATCTGCCAGAGAGATTCGCAACGTTCGTGGAACTTGCTGGTACACAGGAAAAGAATCTGATATTGCGGCATTGCAAAGTTCCACAAACCTGTCATTCCCGTACTCGACACGGGAATCTTGCGAACACAAAGATTATCAGGTCAAGCCCGATAATGACACTTTTGACAAAAAGCAATTCATCCATCTTCCTTCTTTTGAAGAAGTAAAAAACGACTCACCTGAATCAAAACAAAAATACGCCCAAAGCTATTTGATTCAAGAACAAAACACAGACGCCATAAACGCAGATATACTAATAGAAAAAACTGATTCAAGATTTGTTGTGCAAAATCCTCCTGCAATGCCACTTTCCACAGAAGAAATGGACAAAATCTATTCACTTCCCTTTACAAGAAAATGGCATCCTATGTACGACAAACCTGCAGCAAATGGAAAATCTGGAATTCCAGCTCTTTCCGAAGTAAAATTTAGTTTAACAAGTTGCAGGGGATGTTTTGGAGCATGTAGTTTTTGTGCAATCACTTTTCATCAAGGACGCCGCATTCAATCCCGAAGTCATAACAGCCTAGTTGAAGAAGCAACAAAAATGACTAAGGACAAAGATTTTAAAGGATACATTCACGATGTTGGGGGACCAACTGCAAACTTTAGAAATGACGCTTGCAAAAATCAAAAAGAAAATGGTGCGTGCAAAAACAAAGATTGTCTTGGAGTAAATCCTTGTAAAAATGTAAAAGTTTCCCACACTGATTACGTTGAACTTTTGCAAAAGCTCAGAAACATTCCAAATGTAAAAAAAGTTTTTATTCGTTCAGGAATTCGTTTTGATTATTTGATGATGGACAAAGACAAAACATTTTTTACAGAACTTTGCAAACATCACATAAGTGGTCAATTAAAAGTTGCTCCAGAACATGTAAATGACAACGTGCTTCGATTAATGAGAAAATCTACCCACAAAGTTTACGAACAATTTTCTGATGAATATGAGAGAATAAACAAAGAACTTGGCAAAAAACAATTTTTGGTTCCATATTACATTGCAGGTCATCCAGGAGCTGATTTAAGTGCGGCTGTTGATGTGGCACTTTATTTAAAAAAGACAGGATTTGTTCCAGACCAAGTTCAAGATTTTTACCCAACACCAGGCAGCCTTGCAACTTGCATGTATTGGACAGAGCTTAATCCTCGCAAAAAAAACGCCGACGGAACGTTTGAAAAAGTGTATGTGGCAAAAGGGGGCCACGAACGAAGATTACAACGTGCCCTTTTGCAGTTTAACAAAAGAGAAAACATGAACCTTGTAAAAGAAGCACTAAAACTTTGCGGCCGAGAAAACGTGTTTAAAATTTTGTATAGATAGGATTTGATTTGAAGAATTATGGATTGCTTCGCCTGCTGCTCGCAATGACGTGTTTTGTCATTGCGAGCAGCGAAGCGACGTGGAAATCTAAAAACTAGCAATTGTAATATTGATCAAATTCTGCTGGATGTGGAATTTGATTCAATCTTAAACATTCTGCACGTTTTCTTGAAATAAAGTTTTTAATCAATTCTTCTGGGAAAACGCCACCTTCCATTAAGAATTTGTGATCTTTTTCCAAAGCATCCAAAGCATCTTCAAGGCGAGTTGGAAGTTGTTTAAGCTTTTTCTTTTCTTTGTCAGACAGTGTATAAAGATTTACATCATAAGGTCCCCAACCGTTTTTGTGTGGATCAATTTTGTTTTTTATTCCATCAAGACCAGCCATCAAAATTGCAGCATAAGCAAAATAAGGATTACAAGTTGCATCAGGATTTCTAAGTTCAAAACGACGCATTTTTGGTGTTTTTGCATAAGCAGGAATACGAATTACAGCCGAACGGTTAGAAGTTGCGTATCCAACTGTAACAGGAGCTTCAAAACCAGGAACAAGGCGTTTAAAACTGTTTGTACTTGGGTTTGTAATTGCACACAAAGCTCCAATATGTTTTAAAAGTCCACCAATAAAGTAGTGAGCAGTTTCGCTTAAATGTGAATATCCGTTGTCATCACTAAAAACTGGTTCCCCATCTTTTAGCAAAAGCATATGAACGTGCATACCGCTTCCTGCTTCGCCATAAACTGGTTTTGGCATAAAAGTTGCAGTTTTTCCATATTTTGCAGCCACATTTTTAATAATATATTTTATCATCATTGTACCGTCAGCCATTTTAGACATTTGGCCAAGTTTTGGTTCAATTTCAAATTGTCCTGAAGCTGCAACTTCTGGGTGATGATATTTTACAGGATATCCCGCTTTTTCAATTTCCATACACATTTCGCTGCGACATTCGTAACTTGTGTCTAAAGGCTTTGCAATATGATATGCTTTTTGATGTTGAATAACGTTTCCTTTTCCTTCGTTATAAGTGTTCCAAGGTGCTTGGGAAGCATCAATTTCTGCAGCAATGTGATTATGTTCTACGTTCCAAGCCACATCATCAAATAAGAAAAATTCAAATTCAGGAAGAATAAGCATTGTATCTGCAATTCCTGTATCTTTCATATATTGTTCAGCAGCCAAAACAATGTTTCTTGGATACTGTGCCAACGGACGATTGTTTGGATAATCAATAATCATTGCGTTTCCAGTCATAGAAAGAGTTGGAATTTCACAGAATGGATCAATCATTGCTGTTTCTGGATCTGGAATAAATACCATATCTGATTTTTCAACAACTGCATAACCATAGTTTGATGCATCAAATCCAACACCTTCTTTCATAATATCTTCACTAAAGCTTTGTGCTGGAATTGTAACGTGACGGAATTGACCATTAATATCAACCATCTTAAAGTCTACCATTTTGATGTCATTTTCTTTTATAAGTTTCATAACATCTTGTGCTGTTTTAGCCATTATATTTACCTCAAAAAATAGATTACAACTATAAAAATTGCGATGTAATTTTACAACATTCTAAACAATGATGTTCTAAACAGTGAACAAGTCGATTTGATCACCAATTTTTCCAATTGCATCTTGAACTTGTTCAGAAATTTCGCTTAATGCAGCACCAGTATCATTGATTGCTTTTGCACCAATTGAAATTTCTTCCATACTGTTTTTCATTAACGAAGTTGAATTATTCAAAACATCCATTTCTTTTACTACATTTTCTTTTTGAACTTCCATATTTTTTGAAGATTGTTGAACTTCAACTGTACTGTCATTCATATTACGCAATGCAGCAATAATTTGTTTTGAACCTTCATTTTGTTCTTCCATTGCAGATTTAATTTGAATAACAACTTCATCTGTTTCTGTAATTTTTTCAGATACAGCAGATAAAGCATCACTTACTTCTGAAGATGAAGAAACAACCATTTCAATTGAAGCACGAATCTTATCAATTCCGCTTCCAATTGCTTTTGACTGAGCAGAAGATGTTTCTGAAAGTTTTCTAATTTCATCAGCAACAACCGCAAACCCTTTTCCTGCATCACCAGCGTGAGCCGCTTCAATAGCAGCGTTCATAGCAAGCAAGTTTGTTTCTTCTGCAATATTAGAAATTGTTTTGTTTGCATCTTGAAGCATTTTTGATTCTTCTTCCATTTGCTTAATTTTTTCAGCAACATCTTTTTGCTTGTTAAATCCTAATTCTGCATTTTCTTCAAGTTGATTAAATGAAGTTGTCATTTTTTCTACAGAATTATTTACAGAAGCAATGTTTCCAATCATTTCTTCAATTGCAGCCGACGCTTGAGTAACACTTGCACTTTGATTTTCAATCAAAGAATTTAATGTTGTAATATCATCAGAAATCTTATCAACAGATGAACTTGCATTTTGCACACCTTCACTTTGATTATTAATTTGCCCATGAATACTGTCAATATTTGCAATAATTTGTGTAATTGAAACTTGAGTATCTGTCATACTTGAAGATAAATCAGATCCAGACTGTGCCAAACCAACTTTTGATTTTTTTAATTCAGCTACAATTTGTTGAAGTTTATCAAGGAATAAGTCAAAGTGAATAATTAAATCACCAATTTCATCACGAACAAATAACTGACATCGTTTTGTTAAATCTGCATCACCAGTTTCCAATTCCATCAAGAAGTTTGTAACATTTTTAATTCGCCACATAATATGTCTAGCATAAAAAAATGTGATTAAGAAGAATACAACTAGTAAAATAATTGTTACTGGAATAATTAGATTCAAACTCTCTTTTCTTACTTGTTGTAAAACATCAATTGGTTTTGCAACAAAAAGCATACCTGTAATTTCACCATCACTGTTTGTAAGTGGAACATATACAGAATAATATTCTTTTAAGTTGATTACGTTATTTCCATGATATTCTTCACCGTCATTTAAAACAGTTTTAACAATTTCTTCATTATCAAGATATGATCCAATTAAATTATTTCCTAAAGTTGTTATAACACGAACTTTATCTTTAAACAAAGTACATTCTACATTGTAATTACTATCAACAACATTAATAAAAGATCCTTCTATTGAGTCAGCTAATTCGTATCCTACTAAAACACAACATTTTTCTTCTGTGCCAAAACAAGGTGCCGCAGCAATAACACCATACTCAAGATCTCCCATTTCTGTAAAAGCATAACTTTCATTTCCCGCAAGAGCTTGTTTTACAATATTAAAACTTGAAACTGAAGTTCCAGCTTTTATTCCATAACCACCAAATACCTTTCCTTTTGAATCAATAAGAGCTACAAAGTCTACTTCATGTAAATCAGCTTGCTCACTTGCAATTTCATTTGCCACTTTTGCATCACCTTCATCAAAAGCAGCAATAACATCATTATCGTTAGAAATAGATTTTGCAAAAACAGTTACATTATCTGTCCAATCTTCTAACAAATATCTAATTCCTTTTGCTGTATAATCTAACTCTTCTTTTGTTGATCCTTCAAATTGTCTATCAAAAACATTAAGTGATAGAAAAGCATTTGCTACAGAACAAAATGTAATAGAAATTGCTGTAATTAAAATTAATTTCCCTAAAATTGGAAAATTTCTTTTTGCAGTTTTATCAAATCTGTCTAATTCTTTTTGTTGTCTCGCCATATTTTTTCCTTAAATAAATTATAATAAATTCATTTTATACGAGAAAATACCTACTGTCAAAGAAAAACATAAAACTAGTAAATATAAAAAATCATTATAAATTAAACAAATTTTAGATGATAAATTTTTCCATTAACTGGTCAACTTCACGAACTTTATCTCTTGTTGTTGTACACAAATCTGAAACCGAAACTGTTGAAACAGAAATTTCTTTAACACCTGCATCCATTTCTTCCATACTTCCTTGTACAATTTGAGCAATTTGTTCTAATTTTCCAGATTCATCTTTTAAAACTAATCCATGTTCCGCCATCTGTTTTGAAGTTGAAGAAACTGTACTTGTAGAATCGTTCATATCTCTTAAAGCAATAAGAACTTGTTTTGACGCTTCTTCTTGTTCATTCATGGCACTGCTAATTTCACTAACAAGAGAATTTGTTGAAGTAACTTCTAAAAGGATATCATCAAATTCTTTTCTAGAAACTTCTGTTGAATTAACAACTTCTGAAATTACTGTTGAAATTGATTTTAATTCCGCTTGAATTGCTTTTGATTGTTTTGAAGAATCTTCTGCCAATTTACGAATTTCATCTGCAACAACAGAGAATCCTTTTCCTGCGTCCCCTGCGTGAGCGGCTTCAATTGCTGCATTCATAGCAAGTAAGTTTGTTTGGGACGCAATTTGAGCAATGACGCGATTTGCATTTGAAAGATTTTCCGATTGTTCTGACATTTTATTTACAGAAGCAGAAACTTCTTCTTGTCTTGCTTTTGCTGTATTTGTAATTGAAAGTAATTTTGCATATTCTTCTGTCATTTTTGAAACTGATTTTGAAACAGAATCAATATTTCCAACCATTTCTTCAATTGCTGCAGAAGATTCCACAATGCCAGCCGATTGTTCAGAAATTAATTCATCAAGAACTTGAATTCCTTCAATATTGCTATCCAATACATTATGAACACTTTGCAATGCTTGATTCTGTTTTACAACAGATGATTGTACACTAGAAATATTTGCAGAGATTTCTGTAGTTGCACCTGCTGTTTCTTGAGCATTTGCAGCCAAATTTTCAGATGAATTTCCAAGCAATTCAGTTGCATCTTTTACATTTTTCATAAACATCAACTGGTTTTGCAAAAATTTTGATAAATCTTCTTGCATTTCACCAATTTCATCATTTGAAGTTACTTTTACGTCATAAGTAAGATCAATTGAGCCATCATCTCTAATTATGGAATCAAATGCATTGTGCAAATGTTTTACAGGTTGAATAACAGTTTTACTTAAAATAACAAGAACAAGTATTATAACAATTAAAAGACAAATACAAACAGCAATCATTACACTAAATGTAATTGTACCAGCATCTGCATCAACGTGGTTTACATCTGTACCAACAAAAAACATAACTCTATCAGCAGGATTATCTGTAATATAAGGTCTGTAAATTGCTAAAAAAGAATTATCTTCAAATCCAACTTGTCCTTTATAAGTTTGTCTTTGATTATATACCACATCCAAAACTTCTTGATCTGAAAAAGTTCCAGTTAAATATTTTCCATTTTTACCTTTATTGTTTGTTCCTACACACTTATCTCCAATAAATAAAGAAAGGGATGTACTTGTACGCTCTCCTAAAGATTCCAAATATTTTGTATCTGATATTTTCTTTTGAAAAACAAGAACATAAGGTGTATTTAAAACAACAACTCGGCCAGCACTTGTAAAATATAAAGAATCGTTTGTAACAGTCTTTACAACCCCATCAACATTTGATTTTGCTTTTGCAATAACACGCATTTCTGAAGCATGACGATAATTTGAATCTGTTGAAGAAAAGGCGATTTTTCCAGAGTTTTGAATAAGTGCAACTCCAAACAATCCAAAGTTTTTTGCATAATTTTGTAAATAATCTACAAATTCATCAAAATCTGTAAAAAGCGGTGATACATCTTTTATTGCTTGTAAATAACTTAGCATACCTTGTTCATCTTCATCGATGATTTTTGTTACTAATTTTTCTTTATTGTCTAATGCTAAATAGTCGGCATGTAAAACAGAATTTCTGATTAATGGTGATAACGTCAATGCTGAAGCAATAGTTGCCACAATCAATAATGACACCATACTAACTAAAAACTTTGTAGATAAAGTAACCTTCTTCAATTCAAACCTCCGTGAATCGTTTTACTAGAATACTGTTTTACATAATAAATTCAATATAAATTTTATAACATATATATTTATTTATATCACAATTCTACGAAAAAGGCGAAAAATAACAAATTATTAATATTATTTCACAAAGATATATTTATTAATTTGAAGAGTATGAAAAAAAGTGATTACTCTGTCTAACATGCGATCTTGTTCTTGTGGAAAAGCGTCTTTCATGGCGTTTACTACGTCGAAAACAGAGTTTGATCCGTCCAAAAGTAGCCACAATGTAGAACCGTATTTGTCTAACGTAATGTGGCTTATTTTGGGTTTGTGAAAAAAAGCCTGTGCCAATTTGTTAAAAAATCCTGTGTTTGGAATGTCTAAAATAACGCTTCCATCTTTTTGAGTCCAACTGATTTTTTCAGAAGGAACAAATACAGAATCCATATAATTTTTTGACACACGCTTTTGTTTCATTTTATTCAGTTACCTTTTTTGATTTTTTTAGTGAATAGAAAATCATTGCAGCAATAATAATTACAAAGAATAATGCGCCACCAATGTTTCCTAGTGGGCAACCTAAGTTAATAATATCGCCAATTGATTTGTCTCCAACTTTAATTACAGCGAATACCGCTAAAAGGATTCCAATTAATCCTTCGCCAGCAATCATTCCAGAACAGAAAAGTGTACCGTTATTTACAGCTTCTTTTACTTCTTCTTCACCTTCTTTTGCTTTGCGTTTTTCTACAAACCATCTAATAATTCCACCAACAAAAATTGGGGCTGTAAGATAAAGTGGCAAGTAAAGACCAATTGCAAATGGCAAAACAGGAATTCCAAGTAATTCAATTACAACAGCAACTCCAATTCCACAGAAAATTAATCCCCATGGTAAAGTTCCGCCCATTACACCTTCTACAACAAGTTTCATTAAAGTTGCTTGTGGAGCAGGAAGTTCGTTTGAGCCGAATCCCCATGCAGCATTCAAAAGATACATAATTCCACCAATTGCGGCAGCAGAAACGATTGCACCTAAAATTTCACCAATTTGTTGTTTTACAGGAGTTGCACCAACAATATAACCTGTTTTTAAGTCTTGTGATGTATCGCCAGCCATTGCAGTTACAATACTTACAATTGTACCAATGCTAATTGCAATTGCCATTCCTTCGTACCCTTGGTATCCGCAAGCTTTTAAAATTGTAGTCACAATTAACAAAGTTGCAATAATCATTCCAGAAACTGGGTTATTTGACGAACCAACTAAACCAACCATGCGGCTAGAAACTGTTGCAAAGAAAAATCCAAAAACAACAATTAACAAAGCACCAATAAATGGAACTGGAATTGAAGGAACAAGCCAAATCAACAAAGCAATAATTAAACATCCAACTAAAACATAAAGCATTGGAATATCTTTTTCTGTACGTGATGAAGAATCACCTGATTTTCCAAAACCTTTAATTGCTTTTGCAAAAGTTTTAATAATTAATGGAAGCGATTTTACTAAACTAAAAATTCCACCGGCAGCAACAGCACCTGCACCAATATAACGAATGTATGAACTCCAAATTGCGTCTGGGCCAAGTTCAGAAATTGGTGTGCTTCCTGGAGCAATAATATTTGCACCTGCAAACAAAGCGATTGCAGGAATTAAAACAAACCAAGCCAAAACACTTCCGCTAAATAAACAAGAAGAAATTTTGCTTCCACAAATGTATCCAACACCAGCAAGAGCAGGAAGAACATCCAAACCAAAACCTGTTTTTAGTGGTTTAATTCTCCAAGCAATTTCTGATGGGAAAAGTTTAATTCCGTCTGCAATAAATTTGTAAATTGCTGCAATTCCAAGTCCAGAAAAAACAACTTTAGTTTTTGCTCCGCCTTCTTCACCAGCCAAAAGAACTTCTGCACAAGCTGTTCCTTCTGGGAAAGGCAAAACTCCGTGTTCTTCAACAATTAAAGCATTGCGAAGTGGAATCATAAAT
>JAGARY010000272.1 GCA_017622055.1 Treponema sp.
AATCAAAATTGTTGTAATCTTGGGCTGTAATTTGGCGGGCTCTGTGATTTGTAAATGGAATGTTTTCTTGTGTAAGTTTTGTAACTGTTCCTCTGTGCATTCCGTTTCCAAGTTCTTCTGTGCTTGTGGCTGCTGATTCAATGTAAATTTTGTCTTGCAAATTTGCTTTTTGAACTAAATCTTTCATTACAAATTCTGCCATTGGGGAGCGGCAGATGTTTCCGTGACAAATAAATAAAATCTTAATCATAAAAAAAATATAGTGTTTAGATAAAAAAAAATCTATCTTTATTTATAAACTTATGTTATTATGATAGATACGGTAGATTATTTAATTGGAGTATAATTTATGGGAAATAAAAATTCACTAATTAATCTTAAAAAAAGTTCTTTTGTTTTTCTCTTTTTGATTATGACTGCGCCTGTAATCTTTTTTATACCTGTATCTTTGGTTATTGGCTTGTTTACTTTAGAAGAGATTTTTACAAATTTATTTCATCCTTTATTAATTGTTTTTTATGCAGTGCAAATCCTAGTTGGTGTTGCAATGCCTTTCCTTTTAAAGTTGCAGATTGATAAATATGATGGAACTCCAGATAGCATAAGAAAGTTTAATAAATTTGCAAAGAATTTTTTTAATAATTTAATTATTCTTGCAATTGCTTTTTCAATTCTTGGTGGATGTTTAATTTATTTTACAATGAATTCTAGTGGTAATGGCTTAGAATCTTTTGAAGGTTCTGTTTCTCTTGTGATTCTAGTTTTATTTTCTTTTAGTTTGGCTTGTGATTTTGCTTTGTTATTTTATATTATTGCAATTCGAGCTATAGAACCTCAGTTGTATTCAATTCCATATACTAGCCAAGAAATTATTATGGGAATTTTTAAACGCAATGTATTAACAGTTGTTTTTGCTGTTATTGGTTGTATTGGTTTAATTATTTGTTTAGTATTGCAACCTTTAGTTGTATCTGAAGGTGTTGGTGAAATTACTAAGAAGTTGATTCCTATATTAATATTTGCGGTATGTTATATTACGCTTGTAATGTATTGTTTGGTTGGTGATATTCAAGGTGTAATAAAAGATATTCGTGTATTTACAAGAAACCTTGCAAAGAAAAATTATGCCTTTGAAGATTTGGCTTCTCGCCATCGTTCTGAACTTGGTGTAATTATTCGGGATATGAATAATATTAAGTCAGAAACTTCAAAAGTTCTTTCTACAATTGTTGGTACTACAAAAACAACTTTGAAGCAATCAGATGATTTAGTTGCTAATGTGGAATTAACTCAAAGAAATGTAAAAGAAATTGCTTCATCAATTGTTTCTGTAAAAGATGCCATTGAAAATCAGTCTGCAGGTGTTCAGGAATCTAATGCTTCTGTTGAACAAATTATGCAGAATATTCGTGAATTAAATAATGCAATTGAAAGTCAGGCAACTGGAGTAACTCAATCATCTGCTGCTGTTGAAGAAATGGTTGCAAATATTGTTAGTGTTTCTGAAATTCTTGAAAAGAACCAAGTTGTTGTAAATGAATTAAGTGATGCTTCTGAAAAAGGTCAACGCACTGTAAAAACTGCTGTTGATACTGCCGATTCTGTATTACAACAATCAGCTGGTATTTTACAAGCAAGTAGCATTATTCAATCTATTGCAAGTAGAACAAACTTGCTTGCTATGAATGCTGCAATTGAATCTGCTCACGCTGGTGAAGCTGGTAAAGGTTTTGCTGTTGTTGCTGAAGAAATTCGTAAACTTGCTGAACAAACTTCAAATCAAAGTAAAAGTATTGATGATAGTTTGAAAGCTCTTTCTGAATCTATTTCAAATATTACAACTGATATTAAACAAGTTCAGGCTGTGTTTGCTGCTATTTATGATTTATCTTCAAAAGTAAAAAATCAAGAAAGTGTTATTGCAAATGCTATGGAAGAACAAAATACTGGTAATCAGCAGATTTTGGAAGCAATGCATTCTATTACAGAGTCTACTACAATTGTAAGAAATGGTTCTGCAGAAATGATGATTGGTGGAGAACAAATTGTAAAAGAAATGAAACAACTTAGTGATGAAACAAAACAGATTAATGAAAGTATGAATGAAATTAAGTCGTATGTAACTCAAATTTCTGATGCTATTGCAATTACAAGTGGTTCTACAACTCAAACTCAAACTAATTTAAATCGTTTGATGGATGATTTAAGCCGTTTTAGTGTTTAATAATTTATATTAACTTGTAAAAACTGCCTAAAGGTGTTTTGTGATTTTAATCTCTAAAATGCTTTTAGACAGTTTTTTTTTTAACTTTTTTTTTGATATACTATATATTACTAATAAACTATAAAATATTGGTCGTCAGCGGCCTTTACATAGGAGAAATTTCTAATGGCTGATTATCATGAATATCCAGCGGCACCAGAAGGTACGCCAGTTTCAAATTTTGTTCATTTACATGTTCACTCAGATTATTCTTTGTTGGACAGTTGTGCTACAATCGATAAACTTGTAGCAAAAGCTAAATTGTTGAATATGCCTGCTTTGGCTTTAACTGACCATGGAAATATGTTTGGAGCTTTGAATTTTGAAATACTTTGTCATAAAAACGGAATTAATCCTATTGTTGGTGAAGAATTTTATGTTGCCTACGGAAGCCATTTAGAAAAAAACGATGTTCCTTATAGTCACAAGGGAGAAGAAGGGGACAGACATGCCCATTATTTTCACTTGGTGTTGTTGTGTGAAAATCAAAAAGGTTATGAAAATATGTGTTGGCTTTCTTCCATTGCTTATACAGAAGGTTTGTATTACGGAAAGCCACGAATTGACTTTGAACTTTTGGAAAAGTATCACGAAGGTTTAATTTGTTGTTCAGCTTGTATTCAAGGTGAGTTGCCACAGCTTCTTATGGCTGGAATGGAAGAGGAAGCAAAGGAACTTGCATTAAAGTATAAAAATCTTTTTGGTCCAGATCATTATTATATTGAAATTCAAGACCACGGGTTGCCAGATCAAAAAATTGCTTGTGAAAAACTTGTAAAACTTGCTCGGGAACTTGATATTCCTCTTGTTGCAACAAACGATGTTCACTATGTGGAAGAAGAAGATGCAATTGCTCAGGATGCGTTGCGTTGTATTGGATTTAAAAATCTTTTGCACGAACCTCACTCAAAAATGGGTGGCGAAAAAGATTTATCTTCTTGGTATTTAAAAACTGAATCTGAAATGCGTTCTCTTTTTCCACAAGAATGGCAGGACGCTTGTGATAATACTGTAAAGATTGCAAATATGTGTGATCTTACAATTAAGCAATATTCTATTCCTCAGTTAAAAGAATGTTTGCCTAGATTTGAACTTCCAAAAGAATTTCAAACTCACGGAGATGATTATCAGGCAAATCAAAATGATTATGTTCGCCACATCGTAGAAACTGGGCTTGTAAAACGCTACGGCGAAATTACTCCAGAAATTAGAGAACGTGCAGAATATGAAATGGGTATTATCTTTAGTATGGGGTTTGCCGGCTACTTTTTGATTGTTTGGGAATTTATTAACTGGGCAAAAGAACATAACAAACCAATTGGTCCAGGGCGTGGTTCGGGAGCTGGTTCTTTGGTTGCTTATGCTATGACAATTACCGACATTGATCCTTTCCGGTTTAAATTGCTTTTTGAACGATTTTTGAATCCTGAGCGTGTAAGTATGCCCGACTTTGATATTGATATGGATTTCGACTATCGCCAAGACATCATTCAGCATACAAGAGATTTGTACGGTGAAGAAAACGTTGGGCACATTGTAACTTTTGGTACATTAAAACCAAAAAACTGTATTGCCGATGTTGGACGTGTTTTGGGAATTCCTTTGTCTGAAGTTAATATGCTTAAAAAATGTATTCCAGATAGTCCAAAGGCAAGATTAAAAAATGCGTTTGAAGAACCAAACGAAAAATTTCCAGATGGTGGTCAGCTTATTCCGTATAAAGATGATCCAAGGTATCAGGAATTGTTTGATTTGGCATTCCGTTTGGAAGGTGTAAAGCGAAACACTGGTTTGCATGCTTCGGGAATGGTAATTGGTTTAACAGAATTGCCAAACTGGGCTCCAATTTTTAAAGATTATAAAACTGGGGAAGTTGGAGTTCAGTACACAATGGATATTATTGAACCTTGTGGTCTTGTAAAATTTGACTATCTTGGATTAAAAACTCTTTCTTTAATTCGTTATGCAGAAACAATTATTAATAAGCATAAAAAGCCTGGGGAACCAGATTTAGTAACTGCCGATGTTAGCGAAACTGACCCAGAAACTTTTGATTTGTTTAAACGTGGAGACTCTGTTGCTGTATTCCAGTTTGAAAGTCCTGGTATGCAAAAGATTTTGCGCCAGTTTCAGCCAGAAAAACTTGAAGATTTGGTTGCGTTGAACGCTTTGTATCGTCCAGGGCCAATGGATTGTATTCCTCAGTATATTGACGGAAAGTGGAAGCCTGAAACAATTCATTATCCTGACCCTTGTTTGGAAGATATTCTAAAAGAAACTTACGGTGTAATGGTTTATCAGGAACAGGTAATGCAAGTTTCTCAAAAAATTGCAGGATTCAGTCTTGGTGGTGCCGATATGCTTCGTCGTGC
>JAGARY010000273.1 GCA_017622055.1 Treponema sp.
AACCTTTTCAAGTTGAACATCGTCATTTGAAAGTCCAGAGAAATCTAAGTTCTGATTATAACGACCACCCATTGCTGGTGAAATGAGGCGAACATTTGGTGATGTATTATCAATTTGGATGATACATCTTGTAATTGCTGTTTCGCCATTTTCCATTGTTGCTCTTACAAGGAAGAAGTGGAATCCTTCTGGAATATCTTGATTTTCAATACGATACATCCATTTTTCGCTTGTAGAAAGAACTTGGAATGTTTTTCCGTTATCAAAACTCAATTCAATTTTTGCAACTTTTTTAGCAGCAACGGCCGCTTTTTCTTCTTTTGTTGCTTCTTTTGTTTTTGAATACAACAATTCATCTTCGCTAATTGAATATCCAGCTTGCCCTCTAATATATGGACGACCTGTAGCAAAGTCTCCGTAAGTGAAATTGTCGATAGTTACCCAAGGTCCCACAGGGCTATAAGTAATTGTTTGTTCTCTTGAAGAAACTTTAATTCCGTTTTTCAAAACTGAATCAACATGATAAGTGTGAGTTCCTTCAGAAATTAAATCTGGACCAACTTCAAATTTGAAATAGCCTGTATCTGTAATTGTTGTTTCTGAAACTAATTTATCATCAATAAATAATTTTAATGATTCAATTTCACTTTCGGCTTCTGATTGACCATAAATATTGAAAACACCTTGTTTATGTTCACCATTTAAAGGATATAAGATTCCTACAGTAACAGGAGCCTTATTTTTGTTAAGGTGAATGTTTCTACTACAGTTTGTAATGTTTCCTGCTTTATCTTTTGCTGTTATTTCAACGTTATAGAAACCATTTTCAAGATTTGTCAAATCAATAGTTTCGCCAATAATGCGGTCAATTCTGATATTTCGTTTGTCTGCCCGTGATGTTTTTTCCAAATTACGAATTGTCACAAATAAATCTGTAACTCCAACTTTATCGTAATTTGACCCAGAAATAAACAATTGACCTGTTGTTAAAGAATCATCCAATGGTAATTCAATGCTTAATTCTGGAGCGTCGTTATCAATATTAATTAAAGAAGAATACAAACCTTGAATTCCGTATTTATCTGTAATCTTTAAGAATACAACTTGTGTTCCACCTGGGATTGCACGAGTATCAACTGTATAACTCCAATTTTCTGTTCCAACAGCATCATTATAACTATTTCCGTTGTCTAAAGAAACTTGAACTTTTGCAATTCCGTTTTTATCACTTGCGTATCCAGAAATTTCTACAATTTCTTTTACAGTTGTGTCAATTGTTGGAAGTTCAACAGCACCTTTTGGTTCTTCCAAAGAAATTCTGAATGTTCTAGTTGATTCAAGTCCTTTTACACCGTTTAAGTCTACAGCATAAACAGAAACTGTGTGTTCATTATCTGTCATTGTAGAAAGTGGCACATCAATAGAGAAACTTGTTCCTTTTCCAGGAATTTGTTGATAAGCACCATTGTCTATTTTATAGAAAATTGTAGATTCTCCATCGTCATCATAAACAACACCAGAAATTGTAAAATCACGAGTAATAACTTGCATTTCTTCTGGAACGTGAATTTCAACTCTTGGTAAATCTGATTCATTATCAATATTGAATTTCCAAGCTTCAACTTTTGTTACATTTCCAGCCAAGTCTACAAAGTTTACAGTCATTGCATCATCAATTGGATTTTCATCTGTTCCAACTTTTACATAAGTTAATGGATGTAAATCGATTGGTGTACGTTTTTGTTGTTCGCCTTTCTTTGGCGGTGTAACATATTCAGATTTTGCAACTTGAACGTTATCTATTGCTTTGAAGACAATTAAAGTTTCACCGTTTACAATATCTGTATCTAAAGGTTCAATTACTTCTACTTCTGGTGGAGTTGTATCTTTGTATACCGATGTATAAGTTTTTACAATGTTTCCTGCCATATCTGTAGCACGAATATCAATTTGAACAATTCCATCTTCTATTGAAGAAATATCAATATCTTTACTGAATGTAATACCTTTGTTATTTGTATTTTTTCCTGAAGACAATGCAAAATTATAATAAGTTTGTCCGCCATCCACAGAATATTCTACAAGTTTTACACCTAAATTGTCTGCAACTGTTCCAGAAAGTTTGATTGTATTTCCAGCCCATTGTTTATATTCTGGAGTGAGGATTACAGCCTCTGGATTGCTTAAATCAAGCATAAAATTAAGTTTTTGAGATGTGTAAGTATCTCCGAATCTATCTTTTACACGAATTACAACATCTGAATATGTTGCATCTACTTTTGGAGTAATTTCTATCATTTTTCCAACAACAGAAACATCAAAAGCATCTTTTGCACCAACAACTTCGGCAGTAATTGGACCTGCAACATTTGCATAAGCGTAGAATTTTGAATCTTTTCTTAAAATGTAAACATTTGCATTGCTATCATAAACAACAGAAGCATCTGGTTGAACAAATACTTTTTCTGCATCATCAATTGTTGAAACATCATAATCACGAACTACTGAAACCGAACCAGAAATCTTCTTTTCTAATGAACCAGCTTTTACAGTAATGTTTACTTTATTAATTCTAACAGGAAGATTTACAACAGGAATTTCTGCAATCCATCTTGTTGGATTATCTTCTGTAGGTTTGATTAATTTTGCTGCACCGTTTTGTTTTACAGCACCGCCAGGAATATCGTCTCCAACAAATTCGTAAGAAACAGAATTTACAGCAGCACCAGTATCAATATATACAGAAATTTTTCCGCCTTCTTTTGCCCCGTAAGGAACAACAACTGGCATTCCACTCATATATGGCATATCATTTACAAGTGCAATATTTGCGTCTAATGAAGGAGCTTTTTGTGCTGTGAATTTTGAAGCAACTAATTTTCCGTCTTCACCAGTAACCGCAAATTCTAAAGGATTTGCACCTTCTATCATTTCTTCACGTGAGAATTCTTGATATTCAGCATCCAATTCACCTTGGTAATGTGCAACTGCGTAAACATTATTTCCGCCGTCTAACCAAGTGATTACAGCAGGTTTTGCAGCTGGAAGTTTTCCTTTGATTTCGTAAATTTCAGGAATGATTTTGAAAGCAACACCTTTTGAAGTTTTGTTTCCACCTGCACTTTCAGCTACAAGTTCTACAACATACATTCCATTTGCAAAATCTACTGTGTTAATATCTAATTCAAATGATCCATCTTTGTTTACTTCAACATCACCGTAAGAATCTGGAATTGGATTATTTTTTACACTAGCAATTACTGCATTTTTAATTTCAACACTAGTTGATAAAATTCTATATTTTAAACTTCCAACACCAGTTTGGCATTTAACATTTCCTTTTATAACAACATTTGTATCAACTTCGTTATCAATAACTCTAGCAAATGAATCTGAATAATCGTTAATTGTGATTTCTGGCAAAACATTGTCGTTTTTAAAGAAGATTTCTCTTGAATCAAAAGTTTTTCCTTTATCTGTTTTTACACGAACAACAACTTTTGCTGAACTTCCAATTGCATTTTGAGGAATTAATTTAATTTGATTTCCTTCCAATTCTGCTTTAGCAAAAGGAGTTGGAGGAACTAATTCTACAGAAGCCGCATTTGCACCAAGAAAATATCCTGTAGCAGGGAATTCTGGATTACAAATAATTCCACCATCTTCTGCAACTGTGCTATCATCAAAAACAACAATTGGTTCATCTCTAGAAAGTTTATTTGTATTTGTTACATAAAAAATTCCTTTGAAAGATGAATTTCTATCTGCTGTGTCTGTAACTGTTACTGTGTAATGAACTACACCTTTTGGAGAATCTGGATTAATTGCCAAAACCTCTGTATGATTCATCACATTTTTTAGTTCTTTTGTATTTTCAATAACACCTTCAGAACCCCAAGAAAGTTTTGTATAAACAGATTTAATTCCAACTTGAGAAGATGATTTTACGCTAATGCTTGAACCACTTTCTGGATGAATTTC
>JAGARY010000027.1 GCA_017622055.1 Treponema sp.
GATGAAAATATTATTGACGCATTAAAAAAAGCACGTCGCAATATTTCTTATGCAGCAGCACTTGATAAATCTTTAAATTCTATTAATGAAAGAATTGAAGCATCTTTTTATGAATTGTCTGATATTTCTGAAGAAATTTCTTCGTATATGCAAAAGTTGGTTTTTGATCCTGCAAGACTTGAAGAAGTTCATAATCGACTTTCGTTGATTTATAATTTAAAAAAGAAATATGCTTCTTCTGTTAATGCTCCATTAAAAGAAGTTTTTGATTATTTTGAAAATGCCCAAAAATTCCTTGAAGAAAACTCTAACGGAAACGATGCTAAACAAAAATTAGCAACTGAAATTAAACAATTAGAAAAGGAAATTTTAATAAAAGCCGAAGATATTTCTTCAAAACGAAAAGCTTGTGCAAGTCAATTGGAAAAAGAAGTTGATTCAATTTTAGTTAATCTTGGAATGAGTGGCACAACTTTTGGAGTTAGCATAAAAGAAAAATCTGGCTCAGAAGTTGAACAAAAATGTGGTCCTTATGGTAAAGATGATATTGAATTTTTGATTAGTGCAAATCCTGGTAATCCTCTTTTGCCTTTGGCTAAAATTGCATCTGGTGGTGAATTGTCTCGTGTTATGTTGGCACTAAAAACAATTTTTGCAAAATCAGATTCAGTTGGAACTTTAATTTTTGATGAAATTGATACAGGAATTGGTGGTGAAATTGCTGTTTCTGTAGGAAATCATATTAAAAAATTAGCATTACAAAGACAAATTTTCTGTATTACACACCTAGCGAGTATTGCAGTTTATGCCGATAATCAAATAAAGATAGAAAAAAGCGTGTCTGGTGGTGTTACTGCCTCTAATGTTCATGTTGTTGTTGGTGAAGAAAGGGTTCAAGAAATTGCTAGAATGTTGTCGGGAGATTCAAGTTCATCAGAGTCTATGGAACATGCCAGAACTATGCTTAATAAATTTGGCGGAGGATTGTAATGGCAAAAATTTCAGAAGAGACAAGATTACACTTTGCAGAAGTAATTAAACCTTATAAGGAAAAAATCACTTTAACAATTGAAAAAGAAAAGACAATGTTAAACGGTATGCATGAAGGCGATGTTGATTTATGTTTTAAAAAATTGCTTTTGTGTGATGATATGATTTATGTTGCAACTTTGTGGATGGCTCAAAACAGTCTTTCTTTAAAACTAATGGAAGTAAAAAATAATGATGCGTTAAATGATGCAAGAAAAGTTTTGTACAAAGCAATTATTTATTTGGAAGAAATTGTTACAAATACAATTGATATTGCTTATTCAGATTTATATCCTTATCATGAATCAATTTCTTCTATTCACATAAAAAGACGGTATGATATTGTAAAAAAACTTGGTTTGGCAATTAGTATGCTAAAAGAAGCTTTTGGTGATAATAGTAAATGGAAATGGTCTTTTGTTGAATTAGAAGGTCGATTTGCAACTGTTGCAAAAAATCTGATTGATATGAAAAGTGCAGTAAAAGATTATTTCGATCCAAGAGCAGAAGATTATGAAACAACTGTTTTATATATGAGAACAATTATTCGTCTTTTGAATGAATCTGCAACTGCATATCGTGATAAATATGAACTTTCTACACGTCGTATTGATGATATGCGAAACGGAATAAAATATCTTTTGGCCTTGCGTAAACTTTATCTTGCAATTAGTGATTCTACAAATGCAGAAGAAGTTAAGAAAAAAGCTCTTGTTTGGAAAGATAAAATGGATTCTGACCACAAATCTGGTTTAAGCAACTAATTTTTTACTTTTAATACAAAATACGAGATAACTATGGAAAAAAAATTTGCTCATAAAATTTTTGAAGGATTTTCAATTCAGCGTTGGAATGATTTAATTCGTCCTTTTGATATGGTAGAAATGGATAAAGCCGCTGAAAAAATGGTGTTGGCATACATTATTGGAAAATTTGAAGAAAATAAAGGAAATAAAATAGATTGGATTTGGATAATTTATGCTTCTTTGTTTGATTTACTAAAAAAAATTGCTTTATGTGATATAAAAGCTCCAATTCAACAAATGCTTAAAAAGGAGTATCCAGAAGAATATTTGCGTTTGAATGAATGGGTTTTAAATCAATACAAAACTTTGCTTTCTGATGAAAAGCTTTTTTCTAAATTTACAATTTATTTTGGGCAAAACGCTGGTTCTTTTTCTATTCCTGATGAATTAAAAACCACGGTTCGGGTATATAGGGCTGCACATAAATTTTCTTCTATTCGTGAATTACAAATGATTTCTGTTGTAAATGAAAAAGAACGTTTAGGTTCAATTGATAAAGAATTGCAAGCAGAAATTCAACCATATCTTGATTTAGAAGGATTACAAAAATTAATAACACATCAAAAAGCATTTGATTTTTTGTTAAAAATTGAACAGTTGCGTTTTCAAACAAGGTGGAATCAAACACCAAGAGTTCCACAAACTTCAGTTTTAGGTCATTGCTTCTTTGTTGCAATTATGACTTTGCTATTGGGACGGGAATCGAATCCTCAAATGTGCGAAAAAAGGGTAATTAATAACTTTTTTAGTGCTTTGTTCCATGATTTACCAGAAGCAGTTACAAGAGATATTATTTCTCCTGTAAAACAAGCAACAGATGACTTACCAAATATTGTTAAAAAAATTGAAAATGAAATTGTCAATAAAGAATTAGTTCCCTTGATGGAAGATTTTTTTGTACAAGAAATAATTGATTTTACAAGCGATGAATTTTCTAACAGAATAAAAGATGCCGACGGAAATGTTGTAAATGTTTCTTGGGAAGAATTAAACCAAAAATATAATGAAGAAAAGTATTTTCCAATTGACGGAAGACTTGTTCGTATTGCAGATCATCTTTCTGCTTTAATGGAAGCTGATATTTCTATAAAACATGGAATAACTTCTGTTCATTTGCAAAATGGAAGAGATGGACTTTTATATTCTTATAAAGAAGATGAAATAATAAACGGAATAAATGTATATAATTTATTTCATGATATTGTTTCTTAAACTTGCTTTTTGTTTTAATAATGAATGAAGTTTTTTTATTTTTCATCCGATAATCTACTTATGAATAAATTTAAATTAAATAAAAAATTATTACTTAGTGTTTCTTTATTTTTCTCTTTGATTTTTTTGTTTGCTGACAGTTCTTATAAAGTTCAAAAAGGCGATACGTTATATTCAATTAGTAAAAAATTTCAAATTACAGTTCAAGAATTAAGAGCTGCAAACAATTTATCTGAAAATGATGTAATTAAAGCAGGACAAAACTTAGTAATTCCAACTGCAGATATTTCAAATGCTGTTTCACTAAATTCAAGCAATAAAAATCAAAAAGTTGATAGTAATATAAAAACTTCAACTCATATTGTACAAAAAGGTGAAACTTTATATAGAATTGCTAAAAATAACAATATGTCTGTTTCTGAACTTTTGCTTTTAAATAATCTTGATTCTTCTTTTGTGATTAAAGTAGGGCAAAAATTAAAAGTAAGAGATGATTCTGTGTCTGCAAACGTAAATGTTGCAAAAAAAGACGATTCTACAAATAATTCAGAAAAAAGTGTAACATCAGAATATTTGGCTCCAGCTCCAGATACAAGAACTTATGGAAATACAATTCAAGCAGATAAAAGCACTGTTTGGCCATTAAAGAATCCAAAAGTTACTTATGTTAAGGGAAAAGTTTCTGGCGTTCAACTTGTTGGAAATAAAAACGAAACTGTAAATTGTATTATGGCCGGAACTGTTATGTATGTTGGTGTTTACCGAGGTTTTGGACAAGTTTTGTTTGTTCAATCACAAACTGGTTTAATTTATGCTTATACAGGTTTAGGTACAATTGATGTTAAGAAAGGTGATTATGTAGGTTCTGGTAATAAATTAGGAACTGCAGGAGTAGATCCAATTACTAATAAAAATCAGATTACATTCATGGTTTTCCAAAATGGTCAACCAATTGATCCTGCAAAAGCTCCTAGAAACTAATTAGTTTATTTTCTAATTTCTGTACATTTTAGAAAAAGTTGACGACAAGTTTCTGCATCATCAAAGGCTCTGTGTGAAGAGCCTTTATCTATTTTAAAATAATCTGCAAGAAAATCTAATTTATGTTTTTCTAATTCTGGAAATGCCCATTTTGAATATTGTAAAGTATCAATAACTTTGTTTTTTGTTGATTCAAAACCTGCATTTTCACATTCTGCGTTTAAAAAGTTTAAATCAAATTGAGCATTGTGGGCAATTAAGATTGTATCTTTAATCATTTCAAGAAAATCTGGTAAATGACAACCAATTGTTTTACAACAATCTACCATATCTTGCTGGATGTTTGTTAATTGAGAAATAAAGTAGGGGATTTTGCAATTTGGATTAAACAACTGAGAATAAGTTTGAATAATTCCATCTTTAGAAAACTTTATTGCACCAATTTCCAAGATTTTACAATTCGTTGGGGAAAGTCCAGTTGTTTCTGTATCAAAAACAGTAAAAACTGCACCTTCTTCGTAAAGAAGGTGCAGTTTCTTAAAATCCTTTAGAATTTTATTTTGACGCTTCATCAATTATTTTTTGAATATCTCTTGTAATTCCATCACAAAGGGCACCGGCTTTTACTTTTGCATCTGCATACCAAGCATCTGAACCGTCTCCTGCAGGAATCATTGAGTTGATATAGAATTTGATTTTTGGTTCTGTTCCAGAAGGTCTAGCACTTACAATTGTTCCACTTTCAAGATAGAACTGTAATACGTTGCTCTTTGGTAATTCTGGATCTGCTAAACAGTCTCTAACTTTTACAACATTTTCACCACCAAGAGTTTTTGGAGGATTTGCACGCATAGAACTCATCATAGCTTTCATTGTTTCGCTACCAGAAGCTCCTGGGAAGTTTTGAGAAATTGCTCTGTCTTCAAAGTATCCAAATTCTTTGTATAAATCATCAAGGTGTTCAAGAAGACTCTTACCTTGTGAACGCCAGTAAAGAATCATTTCTGCACACATTGCAGCGGCACTTACACCGTCTTTATCCATTACTTCAGTTTCTACTTTGTATCCGTAACTTTCTTCAAGACCAAATACGTAAGAAGCAGAGTTGTCTTTTTCAAAGTTTGCTTCAACTGCTGCAATCCATTTAAAACCTGTTAAACATTCTAACATTTTTACACCATGTTTTTTACAGATGTAATCACCAAATGGTGAAGTAACAATAGAACGAATTACAGTTGGATTTACAGGCATTTTTCCAAGTTCTTTTCTTGAAAGCAAGATGTAATCAATGAGTAATGCACCCATTTGATTTCCACTTAACAATACAAAGTTTCCGTCTTTGTCTGGGAATGCTGTACCAAATCTGTCTGAATCTGGGTCTGTAGCCATAACACCGTCTGCTTTCTCTTTTTTAGCCAATTCAACAGCTAAAGTTAAAGCTGGTTTTTCTTCTGGGTTTGGTTTTTCTACAGTAGGGAAGTTTCCATCTGGTTCTCTTTGTTCAGGAACTGTAATAATATTTAATCCTAAGTCTCCAAGAACTTTTTCTACGTGCATTGCACCTGTTCCGTGAAGTGGTGTGTAAACAATGCGAACATCTTTTGCTTTTTCTTTGATTAATTCTGGACGGAAAAGTTGTGCTTTACACATATCCCAGAATTTATCATCAATTTCTTTGTCAATCATAACTAATTTTCCGCTAGCAAGTGCTTCTTCTTTAGTCATAGATTTTACTTCAGAAACTTTGTTTACTTCTTCAATAATTCCTTTGTCATGAGGTTCAATAACTTGTGCTCCGTCGTCCCAATATGCTTTGTATCCGTTGTACATTCTTGGGTTGTGTGAAGCTGTTACTACAACACCAGTTTGTGCTTTTAATTGGCGAATTGCAAATGATAATTCTGGAGTTGGGCGTAATCCACTGAATAAATATGCTTTAATACCGTTTGCTGCAAAAATTAATGCTGTTGCTTCTGCAAATACGTCTGAATTTAAGCGGCTATCGTAAGCAATAACTGCACTTAAAGTTCCGTCTTTTGCTTTTTCTGGGAAAGCTTTTAAAACATAATTTGCAAGACCTTGTGTTGCCATGTTGATTTCAAGAGTGTTCATACGGTTTGTACCACCACCCATAATTCCACGCAAACCACCAGTTCCAAATTCTAATGTTTGGTAAAAGCGATCTTCAAGTTCAGCGAAATCTTCTTTTTCAATTAATTCTTTAATTTCGTTACTGAATCTTTCGTCTTTTTCTGCCGCAATGTATTCTTGTGCTCTTTTTAAGATTTCTGATTTATCCATATTTATTTCCTTATAAAAAAATATTGCTAGTGAAGTATAATAAAAAATACTAAAAAATAGAAGTAATTTAAGTAAAATAAAGTAAAAAATGTATTTTACAAAATCTTACTTGTCTGCTTCTTCTATCATTTCTGTTTCCCATTGTAAAAGTGATTTTTCCATTTCTGAATTGTCACCTTTTACATCACACATAATTCTAAAAACAGGTTCAGTTTGACTTCCTCTCATCCAAATAA
>JAGARY010000274.1 GCA_017622055.1 Treponema sp.
GTTTTTGATAAAGCAAATCTTGCATTGATTTTACTTTATCCATATTTTCAGAAATTGTGTTATTAATTTCTTCAATTTCTTTTCTAACTTGGTCTCGTTTTTCTTGAACAGTTTTTAATTGTTCTTCAAAACGAGACCAAGTTAGAAAAGAAATTGAAGAAATTAATAACACAATTTCTGAAAATATGGATAAAGTAAAATCAATGCAAGATTTGCTTTATCAAAAACAAGCGGAACAAATTGGTCTTGCAAAAGAACAAAACGGAAAACTTGAATTAATTAAACAGGCAAATTCTAGAGCGTTAGAAATAAAAGAAAAATTAAATAATCTTGAAGGAAGAAAACGTTCTTTAGAAGACAGAATTGAATCAATTCAAGAAGAAATTGACGAAAACAACGCATCTCTTCACAGCAAGAAAAAACAAATTGAAGATATTAGAAACAATATTAATTCATTTAAAGCAAATATTGAAACAGCAAGTTCTCAGATTACAGAAAATGATAAAGAAGTTAGTAATTTAAGAACACAAATTGCAGAATTTGAAGAAGAAAGAAAAAATCTTCAAGTTCAATTAGCTTCAATTACAGAAGATATTGTTAGTGTTTTAGATGAAAAATTAAAGGAAGTTGGTTTTAGTGAATCTCAAATGAATATTGCAAAAGAAGAACTAGAAACAACATTGGGAAAACTTAAAATTTTTGTAAATGGTCGTAATAATATTTTTTCAGATTTTAAAGGACAAAATCATAATCTTGAAGAATACAAAAACACCCTTTCTGAAGTTTGCGAAGCATTTACAGAAACATCATCTCAACTTGATTCTTTAGAAACTTCATTAAAAAAATATTATGAATCATCTCCAGCATTTATTACAGAATTCCTTTCACCTCAAGGAATTATGACAAAAAAACGTGCAATAGATGAAAAAATCAATCAAAATATTGAAAAAGTTTCTAATTTAACAAATGAAATTGAATCTCTTTCTACTTCTTCAAGTAATTTAAGTCAAAAAATTGAAGAATATAAAGAAACATTGATTAACTTGCGTGGAAACGAAATTAAAATGCAAGAACAAATCAATTCTGCTACAACTCAATTATCTTTATTGGAAAGAAGTCTTACTTCTGAACAAAACAATTTAAGAGAAACAGACACAGAATTATTTGCAGAACAAAAAAGAGATGAAGAAATAAGAGAACAAGTTATTACACTTCAAGATGAACTTGCAGAAATTGAGTATCGTGGTAAAAAACTTACAAAAGAATTAGACGAACTTGATGAAGAAATTGCAAAATGTAATAAAAGTGTTTCTGGAAAAACTGGAACTTTAGATAAAAAACGTGAAGAACAAAATAAATATCAAGAACAATATGAAAAATTAACACTTACATTAAATTCTTCAGACAATGATATTAAAAATATTAAGCAAAATTTCCAAGATCAATATTCTCGTGATTTGATGGAATTTGAAGAACGAATGTACAAAATTACAAAAACAAGTGTTGAATTAAAAGATAAACTTTCTCAAGCAAAAGAAAACTTCAAAGCATTGGGAAGTGTAAACTTAATGGCACCAGAAGAATTTAACGAAGTAAAAGACAGATACGAACGTCAAAAAACAAATTACGAAGATACACAAAAATCTTTGGAAAATCTTGTTCGTGTTAGTGAAGAAATTAAATCAAAATCTTCTGAAATGTTCTTGGAAACATATAACAAAATTAAAAAGAATTTCCACAATATGTTTAGACGTTTATTTAACGGTGGGCGTGCAGAATTAAAACTTGCAGATCCAACAAATATCTTAACAAGTGGTATTGATATTTATGCTCAGCCACCTGGAAAAAAACTTGAAAACATCGCATTGCTTTCTGGTGGTGAAAAAACAATGACTGCCGTTGCGTTGTTATTTGCAACTTATCAAGTTCGCCCTTCTCCATTCTGTTTGCTTGACGAAATTGATGCCGCCCTAGACGACAAAAACGTTTCTTCATTTGTAACTGTTTTGGAAAGTTTTGCAAACGTAAGTCAATACATTGTAATTACTCACAATAAGAAAACTGTAATGGGTGCTTCTACAATGCTTGGTATTACAATGGAAGAATCTGGGGTTAGTAAAATTATTGCTCTTAAACTTGATAAAGATATTAAACGTGGAGCAGTAATTGACAGAACTGAAAACGACTTTGTTGATGAAGATGTTCCTGATGAAGAAGGTGTTGTAATTCCACCAAGACCTCCAAAAAGAGAAAAAAAGGAAGAAGAATAATTAAAAAATGAATTTTTCAGATTTATTTGAAAACATAAAAGAACAGATTGAGTCTCTAGATAAAAAATTTTTATTAATTCTATCATCTTTAGTTTTAATAATTATTGTTTCTTTGATTCTTATTATTGTTTTGCTTTCAAATAACAAAAAAAATGAAAAAACTGAACAATTTCCTTTGGTTTTACAAGAAGAATTAATTATTCCTCCTAGTGCTGAATTGCCAAAAGATTATAATATTTCAAGAAAAACTGAAGAAAAATGGACAACGGAAGAAACTGACAAATGGTTTACAGTTCCATCTGACCGTGAAGTTGAAAATCTTTCTAAAGCAAATGAAAAAATAATTGATAATATTTTGGAGGCTGCTCCGTGAAAAAGTTTAGATTTACATCATTTTCATTCACAATTTTAATAACTTTACTTTTTTCATTTGTATTTTTCTCTTGTGCTTCAAAGCCTGCTCCAGAAACAGAAGTTGAACAAACAATAGAAGCACCTTCAGAAAACATTGAAAATGTTGAAAAGGAAACATCAGAAGAAAATCAAGAAGAAATTTCAACTAAAAAGTCAGAAAATAATAATGACGAATATAAAATAGATGAATTAGATGAAATTGAAGTAATTGATGAACCAATTGTAATTGATTTTTTCCCAATTGAAGAGGAAGAAGATTCTGAAAATAATGATTCAAAAAATGTTGAAGTAGAACTTTCTGATAACATAATTTTAGAAGAAAAAATTGAAGATTTTGAAGAACTTACTCCAATTGAAGAAATTGAAAAAACAGAAACTTCAATTGAAAATAAAGATTTGGAAAATTCAAACAATTCTGACTCTCAATTAATTCAAGAAAATCAAGAAGAAGAAAATAATTTAGAGGCAACAGAAGTAAATCATTCTACAGAACAAGAAACAGAAACTCCAACAGAAGAAAATATTGAAAATTTTCCAATTATTGAAGTTGAATCAGAAGAAAATCAACAAGATGATACAATTAGTCAGTCAGAATTGGAAATTTTGTATGCAAATATTGTTCCATCAAGAAAAATTTCTATTAAACTTGGTGAAAAAATCTTAATCACTTATCCAGGTTTAAATTGGAAATTCTATGGAATTACAGACAATTCAAAAGATGTTGAGTTAATTGAAAGAAATAAAATTAGAACAAATACAACTTTTGAATTTATTACAAAAAATTCTGGAATAAAGATTCTTCATTTTTACAAATTCGATAATGTTACTCAAAATTACATTGATGATTTTATTGAAATTGAAATTATCAGTGAAAATTCAGAAGACGAAGTTTTAGATGTTTCATTATTAGAAGAAGAAAAATCAAATGTAGAAAAGACAGAAACAAAAACTGTGGAAGCTCCAAAATACAAAAAGGTTGAATCTGCAAAAAAAATTGGAACAAAAAAACAAATAAAAGAA
>JAGARY010000275.1 GCA_017622055.1 Treponema sp.
GATTCCTTGTATGAACGCATTGCTCCAGAAGAACATATTGCCATTGTTGAAGGTTTGTGCCTTTTGTGTAAATAATTTTGTAAACTGATTTTTTTACGATGGTAAATACAACTCTTTGTTACATAGAAAAAGATTCTCGTTATTTGATGATTCATCGGGTAAAAAAAGAAAATGATTTAAACAAAGACAAATGGATTGGCATTGGTGGAAAATTTGAAAACGGAGAAAGCCCAGAAGAATGTGTTTTGCGGGAAGTTTTAGAAGAAACTGGGCTTTCTTTGAATAAGGAAAAACTTGAATACCGCGGAATTGTTACTTTTGTTTGTGATGATGATTCTTGCCTAGATGGAATTTTTACAGAATATATGCATCTTTTTTGGTGTGATAGTTTTTCTGGAAATCTTTTGAAAAATGAAGACTGTTCGGAAGGTGTTTTGGAATGGGTTTTAAAATCTAAAATGAATGATTTGCCACATTGGCAAGGGGACGAAATATTTTTAGATTTACTTGAAAAACGTGTTCCATTTTTTTCATTAAAACTTGTGTATAAAAAAGGTGTTTTACAGCAGGCAATTTTGAACGGAGCTTTGCTAAAAATATAGTTTTTTAAGGACGATTTTTTTTATGAACAATAATAAATCATTTTTTGCTAGTATTGGACTTTTGTTTACTGCAGCCATTTGGGGCTTTGCTTTTGTTGTTGTAAAAGACAGTTTGGAATATATTGGTTCTGTTTATATGGTTGCCATTCGTTTTTTAATTGCTTCTGTGGGAATGGCACTTTTATTTTGGAAACGTCTAAAAAAAATAGATAAAAAACATTTAATTATGGGGGCTGTAACTAGTGCTTTTTTGTGTGCAGCGTACATAGTTCAAACAATTGGGTGTTTTTACACAACAGCAGGAAAAAACGCATTTTTAACAACTGTTTACGTTATTTTAATTCCAATTATCAGTTGGCCTTTGTATAAAAAACGTCCAGGAATTTATGTTTTTGTGGCTGCAATTTTGTCTATGACAGGAATTGGACTTTTGGCTCTTGGCGGAAAGGACATTGGCGGCATAAACATTGGCGATATTCTAACTTTAATTTGTGGATTATTTTACGCTCTTCACATTTTGTGGACAGAAAAATGTAATAAAGAAGGTTGCGACACTTTAATCATTACATTTTTGCAATTTTTCTTTGCCTCTTTATTTGCTTGGATTTTGGCTCCATTTATTGACGGAAAACTTGATGTTTCTGTTTTTGGCAATTCAAAAGTAATTGTTTCTTTGTTGTATTTGGGATTATTAAGTTCAATGTTGTGTTTTACTTTGCAAAATGTTGGATTAAAATATGTTCAATCTTCATTAGCTTCTTTGTTTTTGTCTTTTGAATCTGTTTTTGGTGTATTGTTCAGTACAATTTTTTTACACGAAAAAATCACATTAAAAATGGGAATTGGTTGTACTTTGATTTTCTTGGCAGTTGTTTTGGCAGAAACAAAATTCGACTTCCTAAAACCTAAAAAAACTGAATAAATATAAAATCAATATTGTTATATTTCGGGAAAAATTGTATATTTATACGGAATAAATAAATATTTATACAAAATCGTTTTAGTTTGCGTTGCAAATTTATAAAAAAAATCAAAAATTTAAGGATTAAACAATGAAAAAATTATTTAATGTTTTATGTGCTGCTTTAATGGTTTTGGCAATTTCTGGTTGTTCAAAAAAAGTAGAAAAAGGCGAATTCACAGTACAAAAAGATACTCTTATGGTTGGTATGGAAGTTGGATATCCACCATTTGAATATTACGATACTGACGGTGTTACACCAATTGGATTTGACCCACTTTTAAGTAAAGAAATTGCAAAACGTCTTGGGCTTGAAGTAAAATTTGTAGATACAGCTTGGGATGGAATTTTGGCTGGTCTTGATACAGATCGTTATGACATGATTGCTTCTGCTATGACAATTACAGAAGATCGTAAAAAGAATTATGATTTTACACAACCATACATTGGAAATGGTCAAGCAATTGTTGTAAGAAAAGATTCAAACTTAAACATCAAAGATTTTAAAGATTTAGATGGATTAAAAATTGGTTACCAAGCTGAAACAACATCAGATTTCTATACAGAAAAAATGATTAACGAACTTGGAATTACAATGACTTTGAACGAATATGACAAAGTTATGAATGCTTATGCAGACTTAAAACTTAACAGAATTGATGCTGTTGTAAGCGATAGTTTAGTTGCTGTTTCTTACCTTGCTCCTGCAGATTCAGAATTCAAACAAGTTTGGGCTGGAACTCCAGATGAATATTTTGGTCTTTGTGTAAAAAAAGGAAATACAGAACTTCAATCAAAATTAAACAAAGTTTTGGACGAAATGAAAGCAGATGGTTCACTTTCAAAAATCTATATGGAAATTTTTGGAATGGATTTGTCTGATAGTATTAAATAATTCCGCAGAATTGGAGTTGAAATGGATAGTTTTCAAAAAATATTAGCTTGGATTCCACAATTACTAGCTGGTGCAAGAATTACAATTTTACTTACTATTTGTTCTGTTTGTGCAGGATTATTTTTAAGTATTTTTTTGGCACTAGGTACAATGTCAAAGAAAAAGATTATTCGTGGCATTTGTAATGCATACGTTTTCTTTTTTAGAGGAACTCCTTTATTAATGCAATTGTATTTTGTTTATTATGGGCTTCCAGAAATAAACAGAGCATTAACAATTAATAATCAATTCTTGGCTGCTTTTATTGCTTTTGGTTTGAACAGTAGTGCATATTGTAGCGAAATTATTCGTGGTGCAATTCAGTCAATTGATAAAGGGCAATTTGAAGCAGGAAAAGTTTTGGGGTTAAGTTATTTCCAAACAATGAAGTTAATCATTTTGCCACAGTCTGTAAAAAGATTAATTCCTCCTGTTGGAAATGAATTTATTATGATGTTAAAAGACGCTTCTTTAGTTTCTTTGATTGCACTTTCTGATATTACAAAAGTAACAAGAAGTATTCAGTCTTCAACAGCTTCTTCTTTGGTTTACATTCCAGCTATGATTTTATATTTAATAATTACAGCTGCATTTACATTAATTTTCCACTTGTTGGAAAAGAAAAACTCTGTTTATGAGTAATTTTATCTTTTAGAGGTGTTATTATGGACATGATTAGAGCGGAAAATGTAAGTGTTTCTTTTGGTAAATTAAATGTTTTGAAAAATGTTTCAATTTCAATTCATCCACAAGAAGTTGTTTGTATTATTGGACCAAGTGGTGCTGGAAAATCAACATTGTTGCGTGCTTTTAATCACTTGGAACATATTAATAATGGTTCAATTTATATTGAAGATAAACTTTTAACTCAGCATGAAAACGGTGTTAGAAAATTAAAAATTAATTCAAAAGAACGTCGGGAAATTTTGCTTGAAGTTGGAATGGTTTTTCAAAGATTCAATTTGTTTCCACATAAAACTGCATTGGAAAACACAATGATTGCTCCAATGAACGTTTTAAAAAAATCAGAAGCGGAAGCAAGAAAAAAAGGCATTGAATTGTTGGAACGTGTTGGGCTTGGAGACAAACTTGATGCATATCCAAACAAACTTTCTGGCGGTCAGCAACAACGTGTTGCAATTGCAAGAGCTTTGGCTATGGAACCAAAGACAATTTTGTTTGATGAACCAACTTCGGCTTTGGACCCAGAACTTGTTGGTGAAGTTTTAGCTGTTATGAAGCAACTTGCCAATGATGGAATGACAATGGTTGTTGTTACTCACGAAATGGGATTTGCTCGCGAAGTTGCCGACAGAGTAATTTTTATGGATGATGGACAAATTGCAGAGGAAGGAACTCCTGAAGAAATTTTCCAAAATCCAAAAAGCGACAGATTAAAGCAATTTTTGAATTCTGTTTTGTAGACTTTTGATAAAATTTAATAAATTTTAAAAACTAACCAAGGTTATTTTTCGCTAACCTTGGTTAATTTTTTTTAACCTTGGTTAATTCGTTAAAAACCGCATTGACAGATGCAAAAATTGAACCTAATATGAAATTAATGAGAATGATTGCTTCTTAAATACATATATCAGCGTTAAGGATTTAGGGAGAGGAACTTGAGAAGAGAGTTTTTCTCATTATAAAAGAGTTATTTATAAAAGTATTTCGGTGAGATTTTTTTTACAAAAGAGAGAGTTTTGACAAGTGCAGTTGTAAAGTTGATTTTTTCAACTTTGCAACTGCTTGAGAGTTATTCTGTTAGTTGATATTGCAATAAAAGCATTTTTAAATCTTCGATTTTTGAAACCCCAAAGATTTTGAATACTATTGAAAATTCCCGTTTTATTGTTGAAAGCCCAAGTCCATATTTTTCACCAAGTTCTTTGTAAGAAGTTTGGTTGTAAATGTAATCTAAAACTAAAGAAATTTGTCTTCCTGTTAAACCGTAGGTAGAAAGTGAAACTACATCACCCTGCATTACATTTGCCAACACTAAATTATTAGAAACTGTGTTTGGAATAAAACAAGAAAATTGTTCTTTTAAGATTTTGAAAATCCAAAGGTAAAAAACAAACAAAAATACAGAAGTTCCAAAAGAAATAAAAACATTGGCCCATCCATGGGGGAAAATCAAAATTATTGCCAAAAAGTGAAGGGAAAAGGAAATAACTAAATCGGCTTTAAAATGTTTTGAAAAATATCCTTTTGTAACTCCTAAAATAATGTAAAAGTAAAAGAAAACAATTCCTAATTGCTCGTAACTTGTTAAAATGTTCAGTACACTTTCAATATAGAGAACAATCAAAAAAGCCAGTGTATTAGGAACAAAAATTAAAACAAAACACAATAACGCACAACCACCATGAACAATATGAACTATTGTTTGGGTTTTCGTAATGTATTGTAAAATTGAATAGGGATCTTCTTGAACTACAAAACTTGAAATAAAAGCGATTAGTAAAAACAAGAAACCAGTTAATGCTATAATTCTTTCGATAAAAAAGTGATTTTTACTCATGTTGTGGAATTATTATAGTATATTTTTAAGAATTTTTCAAAAAAATTTGTTTTACTTTCTGTATGTAAATTTTCCTTCCATTACATTTTTTGTCCAGGAAGGGAGTTTTTTTACAAAATTATTTTCTGGTACATTTGTAATAATAAATTTTAAATGTGATTTGATTTTGTGAATAAACTTTTTTTCGTAAGGTTCAATTAATGGTCCATTTTCTGTATTTTTTTGAGGAAGAATTATTAATGAAATTTGTGTTACTGAATTTAACAAATCTTTGTTATGAACTTTTATTATTTTTTTGAAGTTATCTTTTGAAATTTGAAAAATAATTGAGTTTGGAAAAAGTTTTTCTTTAAGAATATCTTCAATAAAATTATCTTTTTCAAAAAAGAAAATTTTTATGTTAGAAAAATCTGATTTTAAAATGTTTGAAGAAATCAGATAATCTTTAAAAAAAATTATATTTTCTAAAAAAGAGTCTTTATTCACTCGGATTTTGAATATATTTTGATTTTTTCTCATTATCAATATTTTGCAATGACATAAAAATAGTGTCAATAAAAAACAGTTGATAATAAAACAAAAATGAAGAATTACATTAAATCTACTTCTCTTTGTTTACTTTTTTAAGAAAAATCATTACAGTTATTTTAAAGGTTATGAGTTTAAATTGTAACGAAATTAATTTAGTTTTAGAAGAATTATCAATTCAAGGTGCATTTATTCAAGATATAATTCAGCCTGGATTTGATACTTTAGCACTTTACACTTACAAAGAAGGAACTGCAAAAACAGTTTTAATTTGTACAGCTCAAAATTCTGTGCGCTTAAACGAAACTAGAAGAAAAATCACAAAGAATAATAAGCCTCTTAGATTTATGGAATTTTTAAAATCTCGCATAAAAGGTTGCAGAATAAATTCCATTGAACAAATTGGGCTTGAACGTGTTGTAAAACTTGAACTTTCTCACAGTGAAAACGAATTTTTTAATTTATATATTCGTCTTTGGAACAATGCCGCTAATGTAATTCTATGTGATCAAAATGATTTAGTTTTAGATTCAATGTTCCGTCGTCCTGAACGCTACGAAGTAAAAGGTGAAACTTTTATTCCTCCTGCTGTAATTCAAGAAAAATATGAAGATTCTTTACAAAAGTTTCCTGTTCGCCAATGGGAAAATCAGCATGTAAATCAAAATGACCCAGAGTGGGTTGCAAAATCTTTTAATGAATATATTGATTTTTGGTATGGTGAATTTGCACAAAGTCTTTCTCGTGAAGCTTTATTAGAAAAAGCTGAAAAATGGTATAACTCAAATTTAAGCAAAAAAGAAAATGCTTTGAATAATCTTTTGCAAAAAAAAGAAAGTTTTAAAAATGCAGATAGTTTAAAACATCAAGGCGATTTAATTTTGGCTTACGGACATTTAATTTCTGAAGATTCAAATTTTTTGGAATGTGAAGATTACGAAACTGGAAAAACAGTTCGTCTTGTAATTAATCCAAAAAAATCAGCACAGGAAAACGCCGCAGATTATTATAAAAATTACAAAAAAGCTGTTTCTGGTAGCGAAGAAATTGAACACGATATTGAGATTGCAAAAAAACAAATTGAAAAATTAAACGCACTTTACGAAGAAATAAAAAACGAGCCAAATCCTGTAAAAATTGAACAACTTTTACGCAAAGACACAACACCAAAGCAAAAGCAAAAAAAATCTCATCCAGGTTTGGAATATGTTGTAAATGGTTGGACAATTTATGTAGGTCGTGATGCAAATGAAAATGATGAACTTTTGCGTCGTCATGTGCGTGGTGAAGATATGTGGCTTCATGTTAGAGATTTTCCTGGTGGTTATGTTTTTATTAAAGCTCAAAAAAATAAAACTGTTCCTTTAGATATTTTGTTAGATGCGGGAAATTTAGCTGTGTATTACTCTAAGGCTAGAAATGCGGGAAAAACTGATTTATATTACACCCACGTAAAATATTTGCGCCGTGCAAAAAATGGTCCAAAGGGACTTGTTCTTCCAACTCAAGAAAAAAATCTTTGCATTACACCAGATAAACAAAGACTTTCAAAATTAGATTATTTGCATAAGGAAGCTTTACTATAAATTATGAATCACATCCCAGTTGAAAGTTTAGAAAAATTGTCCTCTTATTCTAGTGTTTTACCTTGGCTTCATTTGCTATTTAGATTTAGAACTGCAAAAAAAGGTTGGAAACTTATTTTTACTGTAATTTGGGATTTTTTTAGTTTACAAAATTTACACAAATTTAAGATTACAAAGCATCCTGTTATTTTTGTAGATGCTCCACTTGATGAAAAAATTCCTTTTGAGCCATCAAAAGTAAAAACATACATGAATTTTATTCCATATTTTTTAAAACCAACTGTTATGCTAATAAAAAGAATGGGATATAAAAATGCTGCTCCATATTTAAATGAATATTTAGATTTTATTGCTACAATGTATAAAAATGCGGCTTCAATCTACAGATTTTGTATGACAACTACAAACCGTCCAGATTACAAAAAAGGAAAAGAATTTAAAGCAATTCATGCAGCAGACCCACACCTATTATGTGTTCCAAGTTTGCATGTTGCAATTGCTGCTGGAACTTACGCTTGGTTTAAACAATTTTTTAAGAAAAATATTTTTGAAAAAGAAGAAGCTGATTTTTATTTGAATGAACTTTTTTATGAAGGTCAAAAAATTACAGAAAGTGTTTTGTATGTAAAACAACACAGTGTAAATTGTATTCCAATTGCTTTATATATGCTTTCTTCTTCTATGAATAAAGATTTTTTTTCTGTAAATGATGCAGATTATTTTATGACTTCTTTATTTTCTGATTGTTCTGATATTGATGAAAATTCTAAAACTGAAATTAGAGAATATTTTAAATTTATGTATGAACGAAATTTCTTAGAAAATATTTACGCAGATAAATGGCAAGATTGTATAAAACACTGGTTAATTGATTACGCAAAAGAAACAAATCAAAATTGGGAATTATTGGAAGAACGATTATAAAGTTTTATTTATTTTGATTTACAACCGATAATTCTTTTATGAAGAAGTTTTTAGTTTTATTATTTATTTCATTTTTTTCTATTAATTTATTTTCGTTGGAATTGTATAAATCTAATGTTACTGCTTCTTTTTATGGAGCAGATTTTCACGGCAAAAAAACATCAAATGGTGAACGATTTAATATGAATGATTTAACTTGCGCTCATAAATCCTTGCCTTTTGATACAATTTTAAAAGTTACAAATTTGGAAAATGGAAAATCTGTAAATGTTAGGGTAAACGATAGAGGACCTTTTATTTTGAACAGAGAAATTGATTTATCAACGCAGGCTGCAAAAGATTTAGATATGGTAAAATCTGGCACTGTAAAAGTAAAATTGGAAATTGTAAAAAAAGGTCCAAATACAAAACTAAGTGTTCAAACTGCAAAAAGTGCCGCTGCAATAATGGCAAAACGATATCCAAACAGTGTAAAGAAAACTTCAAAAAATGATTCTGAAAAAACTGTTGTTGCAGAAAAAAAATCAGCTCAAAAAGTGCAAAATGTTAATGCAAATGATATTTATAATATTCAAGTTGGAGCCTTTTCTACAAAAGCGGCTGCAAACAAAACTGCTCAACTTTTATTAAAAAATGATTTTAAAAATGTGTTTTTTCAAACTTCAAAATCAACTGGAGTAGTTAGAGTTGTAATAAAAAATGTGCCTGGAAAAGAAGTTGAAAATATAACAAAAAAATTGCACAGCGTAGGAATTTGTGAATATTTGGTGAAGAAGAGTGTGAAGCGTTAGATGCATATTCACTTGCGTTAGGGATTGTAGGGGCTTGTAAAATGGAAAACGAGTTAAGAAAAATTGTGTTCAGCAATTTTTTAGCGTTTTCCATTTTATGGAGCGAAAGCGGAACCCCGCAAAGCCCGACGGAAAACTACTCTTATCTTGAGTAAAGAATGTTGGATAAATCTATATCAGATAACGATTTAGATGACTTGTTATTGTGCTTTATTTTGCAAAAAAACTAGCGAAAACAGCACTTTAAGTAAGTTATTTAAGTAAAAAATGTTTGGCAATGAGTTCAAATATGCTTTATAAACTTGTAGTATTTTAGTATATTAAAACTATAATCTCTGTCTGCCCAAGATAGGAGATTAAAATGAACAAACCTTATTTACTGTTCAGAAACCACAATTCACCTTATTGGTATGGAAAAATGAAAAATAAACTTAATATAATAATTATATTGTTTTTATTATCCTCGAAAATTAATGCATATGAAATTCAGGATTTTTCAGATTCTGAATGGTTTGATAATATAACTGTCGAATATATTATTAATAATCAAACTCCAGTTCTAAGTGAATATGATATTATCAGTTTTAAATTCCCTAAAAAAAATAATTCCTCTGATTATAAAGATTGGGGATATTACAGTATAACTGGAATTGGTGGAGTGGGAGCATTTTATTCAGTTTCTAAAATAGATGATAATAAATTTATTTTTGAATATGGATATTATCCAAGATCAGCAGATCAAAATGAAAAACCTGTAAAAGAATCAAATCCAAATACTTATACAGTTTATGTCCAAAATGAAAACACCTTAGTATTAATTAATTCACCACTTGGGATGTATAGAAAGACCTTGTATAGAAAAAGTTATACTAAAAATTCCTCAATTATAATGGAAGAAGGAATTGTAAATGATTTAAATGTACGAATAAGACTTGAACCATCAACAACAAAAGGTCTTATTGTAGGAAAACTTCAGACCGGGGCTCATGTTAAAATAATAAAAAAATCAGAACTTTCTGATGCCGATGGCATAAAAAATTATTGGTATCAAATACAAGTTGAAGGATATCCTATATGCTGGATATTTGGCGATTATGTAACAAAACAAGAAGATTTTCTTAAAAACTTTGGAGTTGTAGAATAAATGTTTCGTAGCCGCCTCGCGGTCAAGCTCCATGGAGACAAGATTTATCAGCGTTTGTTTTTTTAGATGATAGGACAATGGATACTGATGGATGGTCTGTATAGCTCTAAAATCAATTGGCTATCCAAATCCAGAAAAAATTTACTTCCACAGTTTTAGACACAGTTGGTGTACAACTACACTTTTAGAAATTGGAGATCAGCGAATTTGTATGATTCAAAACGGATAAAGTTTTTGCCCATTATGCAAATCACATCAAAAAAGAATCAGCCTTAGAAACAATTGCAAAAACTTCAGAAAGATTATTCGCACCAATTTTTGAAGAACTATCTATCACTGATATTGAATATTGTATTTGTGATGAAGCAGCAGCAGAAGCAGGGAATAATAGAAATTTGATTTCTTTTAATTTGGATGAGGAATCTAAAAATGAAAGAGAAACAACTTTAGCATAAAAGTTTTCTTACAACGAAAAGTACAGCATGAGAAAAGAAAATGAAAAGTTATGGCTTCAGAAAGAAGTCATAGAATTTTTAAGATGCGCTTCATCAACATTTTTTACAGCTAAGCACTATGAAAAACTTAGAGCAAAAGCAATAAAAGATGGAAATCGCAGAAAGTACAAGAAATCTGTTGTTCTTGCATTTGTTGAATATTTTCAAAAATCAGTTTAAGCCAGAGGCGACATGTGTCGCTGTTTGGGGTGTGATGTGATCCCAAAAAAAAGTAGCAGGGACGTTATTTGACACTGTGGGTGCGGTAGAATGAGTTATGGAAAATTTGGGGAATTTGTGGTAGAATGGATTGGAAAATGAATAATTTATAGAAGCGACAACAAGATGTGATTAATCTATTGCTAAACAGTCTGTAGGTATTGGAGTAAAAATAATGGAACAAGAAATAATAAACGCAGTGGAAACAATAAAAACAGCAATTTTACAATCTCAGTATCAGGCAGCAAAGGAAACTACTCGCGTGCAACTTATTTTGTATTATGGAATTGGTCGCTATCTTTCTTCTAAAAAAGGTAAGAAAACATGGGGAACAAGCGTTCTTGAAAACATAAGTTGTCAACTTAGAAAGGAATTACCTGGATTACGCGGATTTTCAGCTTCTAGTCTAAAAAATATGAGACTTTTTTATGAAAACTGGAGCTTTTTGGAAGAGCAAAAATCGTCAGATATAACTGGCGAATTACCTATAATAAACTTAAATTCGTCAGACGCGTCTGAC
>JAGARY010000276.1 GCA_017622055.1 Treponema sp.
AGCGAACCCCTTCTGTTGTAATTGCAGTTCCTTTTTGATTTATAAAAAGCTGATCTGTGGGATTCTGAATTTTATTTTGCTCAATAATTTTTTGCCGATCTTCCAAGTACGTTTTTAACGCCGCCTTTGACTTTTCTTCAAAATAAACTTTTCTTTGTTTTCTACCCTTTCCAATTACAAAAGCCCAACTATAATTATCTTTAAAATCTGAAAGTTTTAAATTTACTAATTCACTAATACGGCATCCAGAAGAATAAAGCATTATAAAAATGGCATAATCCCGTGTTTGCCACAAAAGTTCATTATTTACAGGTTGATTAATTATTTCCCGAGCTTCTGATTGAGTCATGTATCGGGGAAGTTGTTTTTTTAGTTTTACAGTTTTTACTTCTAAAGAAGGATTTTTGTTTACATATTCAAATTTTTGAGCATATTTGAACAAAGTTCGAATTGCGGCAATGAATCTATTAATTGAAGCTGCTGATTTGTGTTGTTTTGAAAGTTGCCCAATGCACAAAAGGATATTTTCTTTTGTGATTGATGAAACTTCTGTTTGAGGAGTTAAAAATTGTTGAAAAAGTTGCAAATCGTTTTTGTACCCCAAAACAGTATTTGGAGACAAAGCTCTAACAGAGGCAAGATAAACTAAAAACTCTTCACATAACTCTTGTAATTCCATGAATCCTTAAACTCGGTTCGGTGCGAGTCTTGCGAGCACCGAATGTAATCTTGCATTAATCCAAGATCCATTTTATTCTTCACTTTCCACTGCAACCGGCATTTCTTCCCCGGATGTATGCAAATAATTACAGTCTGGATTAATGCATACCTAACATCGGTAATTCGTTAAAAAAAATTGTACGACAGTGCAATTTTTTAGAATTATCCTCTAAACCGGTTCGGTGCGAGACTTGCGAGCACCGGATGTAATCTTGCATTAATCCAAGATCCATTTTTATTCTTCACTTTCCACCGGCATCGCAACTTCTTCCCCAGAAGTGTGTAAATAGTTACAATCTGGATTAATGCAAGATTTGTACGACCCGTTCTTTTTGTCGTATTTTTCTACAAGGAACCAGCCGCACTGTGGACAATATTGATCAATTGGTTTGAAGTGAGAAATGAATGTACAAGTTGGGTAATTTGTACAACCGTAGAATGCTTTTCCTCTACCCTTTGTTTTACGTTCAACAATTTCTCCACCACAATCTTTGCATGGACATTTTGCCAAAGGAATTGATTTTGTATTGTAACATTGTGGGAATCCAGAACAAGCAAGGAAGAATCCAAAACGACCAAGTTTTTTAACCATTGGTTTTCCACATTCTTCACAAACTTTATCTGTTTCTTCATCAAGGAACCCTTTAATGCTTTCTTGATTTTCCATTACATTATCAATTGTCTCTTTGAATGGACCATAAAAATCAGAAATGATATTATTCCAAACAAGTTCATCTGCTTCAACTTTATCTAAATCATTCTCAATTTGAGCAGTAAATTCTTCATTAATTACCGCTGGGAAAGCTTCAATTAAAATCTTATTAATCATTCTTCCCAACTGAGTTGGAACTAACTGTTTATTTGAACGTGTTACATAATATCTATCTAACAAAACAGAAATAATTGTTGCATAAGTTGAAGGTCTACCAATTCCTTTTTCTTCAAGCATACGAACAATTGAAGCATCTGTATAGCGAGCAGGACCTTGTGTAAAGTGTTGTTCAGGATGGAAGTTTTCTACGTTAAGATCTTCACCTTCTTTCATTGCTGGCAAACTACTAGATTTATCTTCTTTTGAAGAAAGCAATTTAATAACGTGATAAAATCCTTTTTCAGAAACTTTACTTGCTGCCACACGGAAAATTGCATCGCCACTAGTAATTTCTACAGAAGTTGTTACCATTTTTGCATTGTTCATTTGGCTAGAAACAAAACGTTCCCAAATTATTGAATACAAACGGAATTGGTCATGAGTCAAATATTCCTTTACACTTTCTGGAGTGTAAGATGTGTAAGTAGGGCGAATACCTTCGTGGGCATCTTGAGCCGATTTACCAACTGCATAATAAATTGGAGCTTCTGGCAAATCTTCTGGATGATTTTTAGAAATCCATTCTCTTACTTCTGCCAATGCTGTTTCGCTAATACGAACAGAGTCTGTACGCATATAAGTAATTAAACCCACCTGATTTGTACCAATTTGAATTCCTTCGTAAAGTTGTTGAGCAATTTGCATTGTTTTTCTTGATGTAAAACCAAGTCTGTTTGCAGCGGCCTGTTGCAATTTTGAAGTTGTAAAAGGTGCTTTTGGTTTTACAGTTTTTTCTGTTTTTTTG
>JAGARY010000277.1 GCA_017622055.1 Treponema sp.
ACACGGCTCATATATCCACAATCTTCAAGAAGGGCAATTAAGAAATACATTACCATTACAAGTGGAAGGAATCCAACAACAGCAACAACACCACCAATCACGCCATCAACTAGCAAGGCAGATAAAAGTGGATTTGCGTCTTCAAAGAATCCTCCAACCCAACCTTGGAAAGTTTCTAGCCAACCCACAAGCAAATCTGCAATAGGAGTTCCAACCCAAACTTGTGAAATTTGGAAAACAAGGAACATTACAACAGCAAAAATTGGAATTCCAAGCCATTTATTTGTTAAAACAGCGTCAATTTTGTCTCCAATGTTTTTGTCTTTTGTAAGAATTTTACGACTTTCTACATCAGAAACAATTTTATTTACAAATTCAAAGCGTTTTCTGTCGGCAGCTTCTACAACTGCTTTATCTGTTAAATCAATTTGGCCTTGAGAATATGGAGCAGTTTGATTTTTTCCTGCCAAAGAAATTGCAGCTTCCACAACATCTTTTAATCCGTCTCCAGAATTTGAAACTGTTTTAACAACAGGACATCCAAGTTTTTTAGAAAGAGATTCAACATCAATTTTTGTTTCTTTTTTTTCGTTAATATCACTTTTGTTTAAAGCAACTACAACAGGAATTCCAAGTTCCAAAAGTTGAGTTGTAAAGAAAAGGCTACGACTTAAATTTGTAGCGTCTACAATGTTAATAATTGCATCAGGATTTTCTTGTTTAACATAAGAACTTGTAATTGATTCTTCACTTGTAAAAGGCGACATTGAATATGCCCCTGGAAGGTCAACAGCAATAACATTTTCTTGTGTTGAAAAAGATTTTTTTATGGCGTGTTCTTTTTTGTCTACAGTAACGCCAGCCCAGTTTCCAACTTTTTCGTTGCGACCAGTTAGGGCATTGAACATTGTGGTTTTTCCAGAGTTTGGATTCCCTGTTAAAGCAATTCTCATTTTTTTCTCCAAAATGTGTATATATTTAATCCCTACGGATAAATGTACAATAAGTTAGTTTGTACTAACATGTAGTGCAAAAAAAATGGTTAATCAAAACCATTACTGGGGCAATTATTAAATCCTTTCATTCCGAAAAGCTTCTGAATCTTGCCCCCAAAAATTACATTAAACAACAATTGCTTCTGCAAGTTGATTATCTATGCTGTAGCGTCCATCTTTAATAGAAACAACACAATTTGCTTTTTTTCTAGACACAACAGTAATTGGCTCGCCACTGTAACAACCAAGGGAAAACAAAAAAGAATTCAATTCTTCATCATCTGTCGCAATATTTTGAATAATGTATTCTTGACCTTCAACAGCTTCTTTTAATGTCATATTTACCAATTCTGTCCTCTTTTTATTAGTTTAGACTAACTTAATAATCAAAAAAAAACAGTTAGATTTGCCTAACTGTTAATTATAATATATAAAAAAAAATCTTTATGCAAGAGAATTCCAAGAATTTATTAATCAGATATTCAAAATTCTATTTTTTCAAATCTTTTTCAATTTTACCCATAAAAAATAGAAGTGGTATAAAAAATGGTGCAGAAAATAGCAAAGGTTTCCACCAGCAATCACTTACGGCCAAACTCATCATAATCCAAATTGCAGTGCAAGCCCAAGTAAAGAAACATCCAGCAGATTTTTTCTTTGTGGCTTCAGTCTTTTTCACCAAAAATACATTTCTTTTTACACAAACAAAATTAATTGTATAATTTGCAACTTCATTTTTTTCACAACAACTTAAATTATTCATACCAATCACCTCATTTATTTTTTTTTCTTTAGTATAAATCTAGTGTGGTGTCATACAGTGTCCCTGTGTAGTTTTTTTTTATTTTTTTTAAGGCTTTTTTGTTCCACAAAAAACCGGGCTGTTCCGCATTTCGCTATCCGCTCACAGTCCTCAGACATTTTTCAAATGTCTTGCGGTCTGCGCCTTCGGCGATGCTCCATAGCCCTGCCTAGATTTCTTATATTTTTTTGAAATTCTGTCTCCCTAGGTTGGATATCAAAATAAATACGACACTGTCCTTCATGAGAAGCCCATTTCGGATTATTATCCAAATTATCATTTTTATATGTGTATGGTAAAGTTCCTTTACTCGAAATATCATTTGTCAATTATTTATCTTGTATGCATATGTTTAAATATTGAATAGTTTTTTCTTTTTTTTGGAAGAAAAATCATCACCATAACATATTTCATAATCTGAATATTTATTTAAAAATCCTTGCTTATCTCCAACTCCAATTTCATCAAAAATTACTTTAAATCTATTTTTAACAGAACCTAAAGACATATGATATTTTATTGCCAGAGATTCATATTTTTCACCGTTTATAATATCTGCTAACCATTCTGCATCTCGTTTGTTTAATTCTGCGATTTTTTGAATATCAAGTTTATTAGCCGAGTTTTTTGTTTCAAATAGGTCAAAAGTATATACCTGGAAAAAAAACAAACATAAAAAAAGAACAAAAGAGTAAGCAATTTTATCAATAAAACAATTTAAAAATATTTCTTTACCAAATCTTATTTCAGAAATGATTAGACAAAAGAAAATAATCATTATCGTTAAATTTTTTGTTTTTTTATGTTTATTAAAGAAACCTCTTGCATAAAGCGTTATTATTGAAAGTCCAAACATAAATATACCCATATTATTTTGGGGCTCAAATATTAAGATTAAACTTCCATATAAAAATGGAATAATCGACACAAAACCAAGTTTAGTTGGATACATTATTACAATGAAAAATAGAATTATGGTTATACAGTTAATAATAAAAGAAAAAAACTCATAATGCATAGAAATTAGCTGTTTAATATCATAAGTTTCGATTCTAAGTGTATTTGAAATAACCAATATTATAATAGCAACTAAAGAGATGATTCTTATAACTGTCTGTATAGTATGTGAATATACGTTTGTCTTTTCCATAAACAACTTACCATAGATTAAGGGGGATATATCTAAAAATCCAATTGTTTGATTGATAAGAACAAGCTAAGTTTGTGTTGTTCCTTTTTTTCTAATATTTTTAGTAATATATGGTTACATTTTAGCATAGTTAGAAATATTTTAAAGGTCATAAAAGGTCATATTTTAAAATATACAAATTGTACTCTTTATGACCTGTTATTTTTCCAATTTATATTGTAATGTAAATTTATATGCAATTATAAAAATGGGAAATAAATGACATTAGCGAATGGTGGATAAAAAATGAAAGAAGAAGAATTTTTAAAAGCTTTGAAAGAAGAAAAGAGAAAAATAGTGTTTATAGGAGATTTAAATTATTTAGATTTGAATAATGGTTATTCTTTTATTTCTTCACATACAGCGAATAGCTGGTTGATTGAAAAAAAAGAAAAAAGTAAAAAAATATTTGATGCAAGTAAAAAGGGATTGATTTTATATTATGAAGATTGTTTAGAAATAGGTTTAGATTTAATTTCAAACTTATATCAGAAAGGAATGATAGGAATAAGTGATTCTGAAGAATTATTTTCTGATATGTTTGAATTTAATATTTCTTGTAATCAACGTAAAAATGAAAAACTTTAATTATTTAGTAGAAAAATATATTAATTATGACAGTTAGTTTAAATCCAGATAATAAGTATACAGTTTTAAATGATGATACTTTGCTTATTTCAAACTGAACAAATAATTTAGTTATTACAAAGTCAAATTTCGCCAGATTGAAATGATATTTCAGTTAATACTGAGATAGACAGTTTTTTTATTGCCCCAGATATAATAATATACCCATTTCAAGAGATTTATTTGTTGAATGAAGAAAATGATTTTTCCTAGTCGGCGATTCTCCATAGCCCTGCCTAGATTTCTTACATTTTTTTGAAATCATATATAAATTTTTCTGATTTTATTGTATAATACTTAATTCCTATGAATTTTGAAAACCCATTAATTGTTCAGAGTGATAAAACTTTACTTCTTGATGTTCACGCACCGCTTGCAGAAGAATGTCGTAACGATTTAATTCCTTTTGCAGAGCTAGAAAAATCTCCTGAACATTTGCACACATACAGATTAACTCCTCTTTCTTTATGGAACGCTTCAAGTGCTGGTTTTGGGCCAGAAGATGCAGTTGCAGTTTTAGAAAAATATGCTCGCTATGATGTTCCTCAATCTGTTGTAATGTGGATTAAAGAAATTGCCAGTCGGTTTGGAAAAATCAGACTTATTCCGGGACCAATAAATCTTGTTCCAGTAAAAGAAGATTCAGATAAATTAATAGAAGAAAAGTATCTATATTTAGTTGCTCAAAGTTTGCCAATTTACAAAGAACTTGGAGCATTAAAAGAAGTAAAAAAGATTATTTGGGCTTGCGATTACGTTGAACCAGAAAATTCTACAAATAATAAAATTGAACTTTCAGATGACGAAAAACAATTTTGTTTTTGTTTGCGTCTAACAGACAGGGGCACAATCAAACAGCTTTTATTAAGTGCTGGTTGGCCTGTAAAAGACGAAGTAATTTTAACTGATGGTGAACCCTTAGATGTTTCTTTGCGAGAAACAACTTTAAGTGGAAAATCTTTAGAAATTCGTGAGTATCAAAAAAAATCGGCAGCTGCTCTTATTGGCGACAAAGGTCCTGGAACAGGTTTTGGAACAATTGTTTTGCCTTGTGGTGCTGGAAAAACTATTGTTGGAATGACAATTATGGATTTACTCAAAACATCCACTTTGATTATTACAACAAATATTAGTGCTGTTCACCAGTGGATTGGGGAATTGCTTGATAAAACAAATTTAACTGCCGACCAAATTGCTGAATATTCTGGGGAATCTAAGGAAATAAAACAAGTTACTGTGGCAACTTACCAAGTTTTAACATGGCGACCAACAAAAGAAGGTCCTTATCCTCATTTTTCAATTTTTCATCAGAGACCATGGGGGCTCATCATTTACGACGAAGTTCACATGTTACCAGCTCCAGTTTTTAGAGTTGTGGCAGAATTACAAGCAGTGCGTCGTGTTGGGCTAACTGCAACATTGGTTCGGGAAGACGGATGCGAAGGATATGTCTTTAGTTTGGTTGGTCCAAAGCGATATGACGTTCCTTGGAAAGAACTTGAACGTGACAATTGGATTGCTTCTGCAGAATGTATTGAAGTAAGAATAGATTTGCCAGCTTTTAAAGAAATTGAATATGCTGTTGCTTCAGTGCGAGAAAAACACAAAATTGCTAGTCAAAATGAAGAAAAAAATGAAATTGTAAAAGAAATTGTGGAACTTTATCCTCAAGATAAGATTTTAGTTATTGGGCAATATTTGGAACAACTAGATAAAATTGCAAAACTTTTAAATTGTCCAATCATCACCGGAAAAACCCCAAATTCTGAGCGAGACAAAATTTATGATGATTTTAAAAAGGGCGTTATTCGGGTTCTTGTTGTTTCTAAAGTTGCCAATTTTGCAATAGATTTGCCAGACGCATCTTTGGCAATTCAAGTTTCGGGAACTTTTGGAAGTCGCCAGGAAGAAGCACAAAGACTTGGACGTATTTTGCGACCAAAAGAACGAAAAGCTAGATTTTTTACATTAATTACTCGCAATACCGTGGAAGAAGAATTTGGTTCAAACAGACAAAAGTTCCTTGCAGAACAAGGTTACGAATACAAAATTATTCGTTATGACGGAAAAGAAAGTTTAAAGGAAGATGATGAATAGTATAAATCACTGGGCAGACGCATTTGAAGCAATGCCCGAACAACAATTTTTCAAATTAATAAGACTTTATTTAGGAGAAGTTCAAACTCCATACAATAGACAACGTCTTATTTCTCAACTTGCAAGTTTTATTAAAAATGCAGAAAACACACAATCAATTCTTTCATACTTGGACAAAAAGGATATCACATTTTTAACTGCAATTTATTTAATTCCAAATGTTTCACAACAAACTCTTTTAGATTTTTTCTCTGGAATTGGAATTTCTGATTTTTACGCAACATTATCAAATCTTTCGGAACGACTTATCATTTATTCAACAAAAGATAAATATTCAGACAACGTTTGTTATCATATAAATCCAATTCTTTTTGAATCACTAAAACCATATTTATCAATAGAATCAGTTTTCCCAGAACATAAAATTGAAAATCACTTTGTAGAAGATTCCTTTTGCCTCTCTCAAAATTTTTTAGCTGCGTTTATTTCTTATATTCGTATTAATAAAATTGGTTGTAAAAATGACGGAACAATCAAAAAAAATGATTTTACAAAACTAGAAGAAATTTTTTTGGGGCAAATTTGTTATTTACAACTTTTGGTAAATGCATTTTTAAATTTATCTTTATTAAAAGATGATGGAAAAAGTTTTATTTTAAATAATTCCCGAATTGAAGAATTTGCAAAATTATCACAATTTGAACAGTATTCTCTTTTGTGTGTTGCAAGTTGTTGTCATTTTAGCAGGGAAGGTTTAAGAAAATATGCTCAATTATTGATGAATGTTTTAAATTCAATTCCAGAAGAAGGTTTTTCTGCAAAAGAAGTTTTAAGACTTTTAGTTTTGGCTTCAACTCAAAAAGAAAATAAATCTTCTTTTGGTGCAAAAAGTAGATTTTCACAAATTTTGGAACAAACAAAAATAAAAGAACAAAGTGAAAATTCAAATCAAGAATCAAATGTTTCTGCAAATTTGTTTGAAGTGATGATAGAGTCAGCAATTTCTTTTGGATTATTAACTTTTTCTGGTACAACAGAAAATGGAACAAAAATCTATAAGAAAAATAAATTGCCAGAATTAATTCCTATAACTGATAATATTCCAAAAGTATTAAATATAGATAGTTCTTTCACCGTAACTTTAATGCCTGGTTTAAGTTTAGATTCATTACTTCCATTGCTTTCATTTATATCAATCAAAAAAAGTGGAATTGTTACAGAATTCGAAATTACAAGGCAATCTATTTCTGTAGGATTTGATGAAGGTTGGAATCCAAATTCAATTTTTAGTGAATTAGAAAAATTTATTAATTATGAATTACCTCAAAATTTAAAAATCAATGTTTTGGAATGGTACAAAAGCTATAGTTCGGCTCGGCTTTTTTCTGGTTACGTTTTAAAAGTTACAGATTCCAATATTGCAATTGCAGAAAATAATCCAAAAATTAAAAAATACATAAAAGAAAAATTAGCAGAAGGAATTTATTTACTTGATATTTCAATAGATTCAGACATAAAAACATTTATCAAAGACAGTGGATTAGATTTTTTAGGAAAAATTCAGCAGGCAGAACCTTCTCCAGAAAGTTTGAGTTTCCCAAAATTATTTGAAAATCCTTCTGTGCTTATATCTTTAGAAGAAACTTTAAAATCAAGTAATAAAAAAACATTAAATGTAAAAGAAAGTTATCAAAAAATTACAAAACTTGAAGAACTTGTAAAGCAAAAAGAAATAAGTCAGCAACAAAAAGAAAGTCTTTTATATAAAATTTCTAATAGATTGATTCTTTCTGAAAATCAATTAAATTCAACTTCCATTCGAACAGAAATTTTAGAAGCCGACGGAATGGATTTTGCCGGAAAAAATCATTTAATAGAAGTTGCAATAAAAGAAGATGATATGATGGAACTAACTTTTCCAAGTGGCAATTCCTCTGGATTTTTTACAATAGTTGGAAAGCCGTTAAAAATTGTTAAGCAAGTTGGAGAATCTATAGTAGAATTTCAATGTGAACCATCAAAAGAAATTGAAAACTTTTTAATAAGCAAAATCACTCATTTAAAAAGGATTCATTTTTAATTTGTAGAAATTAAATTTTAAAACTGGCAAAATAACAGTTTTTTAATAAAATGAAATGTAACAAAACAAAATTAGTTTTTGTTAACATAATATGACGACATTTACATTAAAAAAAGGAGATTTTTATGATTGAAGTTTCCCATGTTTCCAGAAATTTTGGAACTTTTCGTGCGGTAAACGATGTGTCTTTTTCAATTCCAACAGGACAAATTGTTGGTTTGTTAGGACCAAATGGAGCTGGTAAAACTACAACAATGAGAATGATTACTGGATTTCTTTCTCCATCAGAAGGAAAAATCCTTATTGACGGAATTGATGTAAGCGAAAATCCAGTAGAAACAAAAAAGAAAATTGGGTACATGCCAGAATCTGCTCCACTTTACGGAGAAATGATTGTTGAAGATTATTTAAAATATGTTGCCCAAATCCATGGTGAAAATCCAGAAGAACGAATTCCACAACTTTGCCAAGAATGTGGACTCAAAGAAATTATGGACAAAAATATCAGCGAACTTTCTCGCGGAAACAGACAAAGAGTTGCTTTGGCACACGCTCTTATGGCAAATCCAGAAATTTTAATTTTAGACGAACCAACATCTGGTCTTGATCCAAATCAAGTAGAAGATGTTCGCAATATCATTCGCGAAATTGGAAAAACTCGCACAGTAATTGTTTCTACACACATCCTTTCAGAAGTAGAAACAATTTGTTCCAGAACAATCATCATTTCTGGCGGAAAATTAGTTGCAGACAGCCCAATTGACGAATTAAAACAACGTTTTGGAAATGAACTTGCAATAAAAATTCTTGTGGCAAACACAAATTTTGATTCCCTTTCTGCTGCAATAAAAGCAATTCCAGAAGTTCAAGATGTAACACTTTGCAAAAATCAAGAAGCAGAAAATGCAGGAAATATAGAAGTTTTGATTTCTGTAAAAGGCCAATCAGAATTAAGACCTCAAATTGCAAAAGTTGTAGTTCAAAACAACTGGGATTTACTTGAACTTTCTGTTCAGAAAAACACTTTGGAAGACGTATTCCATGTTTTAACTTCTACAGAAAATTCAGAAGAAAACAAAAACTCAAATGTAAGCGAGGCGGTTACAAATGAATAATAAATCAAAAAATACAAAAAAATCACCTGCATTCATAATTATGAAACGGGAATTACAAGCATATTTTACAAGTCCAACAGCGTACATCGTAACCGGATTATTTGTATTAATTTGCGGAATTATTTTCTTTGCAACATTTTTTCTTCAAAATAGTGCAGATTTAAGAGCATTTTTTGCTTTGTTGCCAATGTTGCTTTCATTTTTTGTGCCAGCATTAACAATGCGTCTTTTTTCGGAAGAATCAAAAAGTGGTTCTATGGAAACTTTAATGACTTTGCCTGTAAATGAAGTTCACGTAGTAACAGGAAAATATTTGGCATCATTTTTAAGCACATTGATTATGATTTCTCCTTCAATTTTCTATGTAATTACTACTGCAATTTTTGGCGATCCAGATGTAGGTCCAATTATTGGCGGATACATTGGAACAATTTTCTTATGCGCAGGGTTTACTGCTGTTGGAGTTTTTGCTTCATCAGTTACAAAAAATCAAATTATTGCATTCTTTACAGGTTTTATTATTTGTATTGCCCTAACAATGATTGATACATTTTTGATTTTCTTGCCATCAAACATTGTAGAATTTGTTTCTTACATTTCGGCAGATATGCACTTTAGATCAATTACACAAGGAATCATAGATTCAAGAGATTTAGTGTATTTTATTACTGTTTTTGCTTTGTTCTTTACTGCAACAATTAAAGTTCAGCAAAATGCAAAAAAATAATTGAGGAATAAAAATGAAGAAATTTATAAACTGGTTAAAAAGCCCATCAAGTGATTTTGCACTTTTTATTGTGTTTTTATTACTATTAAATATTGTTTCTTACAACTCATTTTTCCGTTTAGATTTAACAGAACCAAAATCTTATTCACTTTCTAAACCAAGTAAACAAGTTGTAAAAAATCTACAAGAACCTTTAACAATTAGAGTTTTCTTTGATAAAAATCTTCCAACTCCATACAACTCAGTTGCTCAATACGTAGAAGATTTACTTGCAGAATATGACGGCGTTGCAAACAAAAACTTTTCTGTAATCAATATGGATTTATCAAAAGAAGAAAGTTTGGCAATGGCTTCAGATTACGGACTTTCGCAAATCCAAATTCAAGAAATCAAAAATAACGAAGTAGGGTTCAAACAAGTTTACATGGGACTTGTTCTTTCTTACGGCGATTCAATTGAAACTTTAGATTCAATTACTTCAACAGAAGGTTTTGAATACAAACTTACAACAAAAATTTCAAAGATGATTTCCACAGCCGACACTTTGGCAAACTTAAAACAAGATGAAAAAATTAATGTCACTTTGTATTTTTGCCCAGTGTTAAAAAATATGGGAATTTCTGGTTGTGCAGAATTGGAAGAAATTGTAGAAACTACATTCAAAGAAGTAAACAAACAAAACAAAGATAGACTTGATTACAAAGTTGTAAATCCATCTGAATCAGAAACAATTGAATTTGTTCAAAAATATGGAATTCAAGCAATTCAATACAAATCAGAAAATCAACAAAAAGTTGCAGCTTTAGGTTTGGTTGTTGAATACAATGACGACTTTAGAGTAATTCCTGTTCAAATTGAACGTTCGTTGTTCGGTTATGTAGTTTCTGGTTTGGAAACAATTGGAGAATCAATTAATGAAAGTCTTCAAAGCTTAATGTCAAATGTTCAGTCAATTGGTTATGTTACAGGCCATGGCGAACTTTCTTTGCAAGACGAACGCCAAGCTTTAAACTTTAATAAAATGGTTTCGGCTCATTATCAAATTGAAGAACTTAATCTTGTAGAAAATGACATTCCAATGAATATGAGTTGTATTGTAATCAACGGTCCAAAAGCAGATTTCGCGGAAGAAGAACTTTACAAAATAGATCAATTTATTATGCGCGGTGGAAACGTAATGTTCTTTGTAGATTCTTTAGTTGAACAAGGTGGTTCTCCATATCAAGCAGCAGAATATGTTCCAAACGAATTAAACATCGACAAACTTTTGAACAAATACGGAGTAAAACGCAATTACGATTATGTAATGGACACAAATTGTTACACAACTTCTAGTCCAGAATACGGAAAAGTAAATTTGTATTGGGCTCCAATTATGCAAAAAGATTCTTTGGCAAAAAAATCGGTTATTACTCAAAACTTGGGATACTTAATTTTCTTGCAAAACGGTTCTCTTGATATTTCCGGGGCAGAAAATAATTCAAACTTAAAATCTACAGTTTTAGTAAAATCTTCTCCAGAATCTTGGGCACAATCAGAAAGAATTATGCTAAATCCAATCTTTATGACTCCTCCAGAAGCTAGCAATTTTGCTCCTCAAAATCTTGCAGTTATGATTGAAGGAAAATTTGATTCAGCTTATACAGAAAAACCAGAATTTGAAACTTCTGATGAATCAGCAGAAGCTACAGAAAATCAAACAAAAGGTGAAAATCAACTTACAACAGAAAACCACTTGGCAAGTGCAAAACTTCCTGGAAAAATCTTTGTAACAGGTTCATCTTATGTTACAACATATCAAATTCTTGATGGACAAGACACATCACCAATTTCCATGTTCTTCCTTAACGTAATAGACTATTTAAACGGAAACGAAGAAGTTTGTACAATGCGTACAAAAGGCTTGGGAATTAATGTTCTTACTATTAAATCACCAGCATTGGCAACAATTGCAAAATATTTTAATCAATTTGGCTTAGTAATTCTTGTGGCAGTAGCAGGATTAATTGTTGTTCGCTCAAGAGCAAAACGCAGAAAACAAATTAGAGAAAAATATAATCCAAATGATTCAAGACAAGTAAAATAGGTGGCAATATGAAATTACGAAAAAAAATATTATTAGCAGGATGTGGAATTCTTTTTGTAATAGCATTATTTCAATGTGTTGCTTCGTCAAATAATTCCATCAAAACATTAAAATTAGAAAAAGACTATAACGAAATTACAATTCAAAACTCAACAGAAACAATTGTTTTGCAAAAACAAGCAGACGAAAATTGGACAGTTTCTAAAAATCAATATGCTGTAAATGATGCAGAATTTGATTCAATCTTAGACGCTTTGCAAAATCTTCAGTTGTTAGAAAAAGTTGCCACAGCTTCTTCTGACGACGTAAAAGAAAAATACGACCTTATTGAAGGCAAAGTAATTACAGTTACTGTAAAAAATGCTGATAAAGTGATTCGCACAGTAAACGTAGGAAAAGCGTCATCAACAAATTATCAAACTTACATTACAGTTGATGATTCTAAAGACATTTACCTTGCAAATGGCAACTTGAATTCTTTATTTGCAACTACAACAGACGCTCTTAGAAGCAAAGTAATTACAGAATTTGACGCAGACAAAATTGATTCAATTCAAATTACAAAAGCTGATTCAGATTGGACACTTTCAAAAGTTCAAGACGGCGAAACTTTTGTTTGGCAACTTACAGGAGTTCCTGGTTCTGTAGAAGTAGATTTAGAAAATGCCAACGCATGGGTAAAATCTTTTGAAACATTTGTTGCATCATCTTGGATTCCAAACAATAAACTTCCAGAAGGAACAAAAGAATTAACTTGTACAGTAAAAACAGACACAGAAATTGTAACTTTTGATGTTTACAGTAATCCACCTGCAGCAGAAGGGGAATCTCCACAATATTTTGGAAGTTGTTCTGCTTGCGAATATGTGTTTAATTTACCAAGTTACACATTCTCAAGATTCAACAAAGACCCTTCAACATTTGCAAAATAATTTAAAATGCAATATAACTGAGTAATGATTCAGTTAGTAGCATTTTTAGGAAATTACGGTAAAGAATACGAAAAAACACGTCATAATGTGGCATGGAATTTTCAAGATTCTTTACCATTTGCAAACAAATTATCTTGGCAAAGTAAATTCAAAGGAGAAATTGCATCTTTTTCTCCAGAACAATTATCACAATGGGCTTGCGACACAAAAATCCATTCAAAAAAAGATGGAAGTCCAGCCCTTGTGCCAGAAGAAGCGCCTTCCCACATTTACTTTTTAAAACCACAGACATATATGAATCTTTCTGGTGAAAGCATTATCGAAGTTGTAAATTTTTACAAATTAAAACCAGAAAACGTATTAGTAATCCACGACGAATTAGAACTTCCCCTTGGTACAGTTAGCCTAAAGTGGTCTGGCGGATTGGGTGGCCACAACGGTTTGCGTTCCACTAAAGCAGTTTTAAACACACCAGACTTTTGGCGCCTTCGTTTTGGAATTGGTCGTCCAGACAACCCAAATATGAACATTGCAGATTACGTCCTAAGCAAGTTTACAACAGAACAACAAGAAATTTTGCAAAACGTATACAGTCAAACAAATCTCTTGTTAGTAAAAGCCTTGCTTTCAAAAGACCCAACAAATCTCATAAGCCAATGGGGCAAAAAGAAACTAATAGATAATTAACGACAAATCCATAAAAAAGGAAAACAAAATGAAAAAACTAATATTATTCACAATTATCTCACTCACAATTTTTACACAAGGTTTTTCCCAATCAGATGACCAACTTTTTGGCGGTTCATCTTCAGATTTAGGGTTTATTACAAATCCTAAAAACGGCCGAGTCAAGGGCTTGAACGAAGTGTCCCTTGACCGGACGTATTTTGACACAGACTTCTCTGATTTTTCAGATTTTTCTGACGATTCCCTTTTTGGCGATGATTCAATCATAGAAGTAGACACAACACCAACAGACGCAAAATCATCCGACCTTTCCAAAGGCATTTTATTTCAAACTGGTTCAGTAAAAATTGGCGGAGCCTTTGATTTAGGCCTTACAACATTAACATCTTTTCAAAAAGACAAAGACGCTACAAAATCATTTGAAGAAACTCTCTTACTACCAAAAGCCAGCGCTCAACTCACAATAGACGCTCGTCCAACAGAAAACTTACGCCTCTACTTAAAAACAGGAATCCACTATCCATACGTTACAGAAAGCTACTCAACATTAATCACAACACCAACAGGCGCCGCTCCAGGAACAGGCCTCCCACCAAATCTAGTAGTAAACGGTGGTTCAAACACTTTCAATATTGCAAATATCTTCTATATAAAAGAACTTTTTTCAGATTTTAACATTGGAGACTACGTAGGCTTCCGTTTTGGAAAACAGACAGTATCTTGGGGCGTGGGATATTTTTACAGCCCAGCCGACGTAATCAACTTAACACGAATCAATCCAGAAGACCCAACTGCTCAAGTAGAAGGGCCACTTGCATTGCGCACACAAATTGTTTTCCCAGGAACACAACACGCAATCTGGGCGTATATTATTCCAGACAACGATTTTGCAGCCGCAGCTCAAGGAGCAGGTCCATATCTAAAAAACACAGCCTTTGCTTTAAAAGGCGATATCCTCATTGGCGATTTTGAATTCGGACTTGGAGCTTGGTACAAAAATCAAAACCCAGCAAAATTTATGCTCACAACAACAGGAACAATTTTCAGAACATATTCAATTTTTTCAGAATTAGTTTTATCAATTGGAAAAGACAACGTACCAGAAGATTACACACCAATTTTCCAAGGAACACTAGGAATTCTAAAAAGCTGGACAAAACAAAATCTAACAATTGGCCTTCAATACTATTTCAACGGCCAAGAATTCTCTGCCGCACAAAATTACGGGCACAACCTTGCCGCATTAATCACATTTTCAAAGTTCCTTTTTTCAGACCTCAGTCTTTCACTTTTTGGCCAATACAACTTTGACAACAACCAAGGAACCGCCTTCTGCGACCTCAAATATTCCCCAATCAAAGAATTTTCAGTTACCGCCGGCCCATATTTCACATTCACAAAAGACGACGTAATCACTTCCATAAAACTCGTCTTCAACTTAGGCTGCGGCAAATTCTAAAAATACGGAGGCTCCGGCTAGCGCCGTCGGGCTTTCCGCAATTTCGCTTTCGCTCCAGCCACCCATGCTACGCATGCCTTCGCAGCACAGCTGCTCGGAGACTCGCTCAAAATGCTCCACCGGAGCATTTTGTCGGCTTTCAGCCGTCGCACCCTAGGTGGCCGCCTTCGGCGTTGCTCCAATCCCTAACCCTGTGAGAAAAAGGATTAGCTTCGGGGCTACAAGTAGTCCCTAGCCCATGACGCAGGAAATACATTTATTCATAGACATACATTGTTTCCCGCGTCATTACACAGTTTCTAAAAATCATAGTTTACGACTTTTTCAGTAACATCCGTCATTGCTGTAGATGTCAAGTAATTAGTTACATGAGACATCTAAAGCTTGTAAAGGCGTAATGCCATCCAAAGAACTAT
>JAGARY010000278.1 GCA_017622055.1 Treponema sp.
AAAGATTCATTATTCATCGATTTATTTTGTAAAGACAAAGAAGGCAAGCAAAACTTTATTTCACTTTACAATGCTTTACACAATACAAATCTAGATTTAGCCACAACCACAGTTCAAGAAGTGAACATAGAAAACGTGTTGTACATGGCTCTTTCAAACGACATAGCTATGCTAGTTGATAACAGGTTGGTCGTTTTGGTAGAACATCAATCTACAATCAACGAAAATATGCCTTTAAGGCTTTTAGAATATGTTTCTAGGATTTACGAACAACTTATTCCTTCTGAAGACAGATACGAAAAAAAGATGATTAAAATTCCGTACCCAGAGTTTTTTGTATTTTACAACGGAACAGAAGATTACCCTGTAGAAACTGAACTTCGACTTTCTGATGCATTTATTTTTCCAGATGAAAAATATAATATCAAAAACAAAGATTTTTCACTTGAAATAAAAGTTAGAATTGTTAATATTAATAGTGATAAGCAAAGTCCAATTTTAAAACAATGCAAAAAGTTGGAAGAATATTCTTTATTAATTGACTACATCAGAGAAAGCAAAAAACAGAATCCAAAAGCACCGTTAGAACAAGCAATTAATAAAGCATTACAAAATGGTGTTTTAAGTGAATATTTGAAACGCAAGTCAACAGAGGTCCGAAATATGTTAATTGCAGAATACAGTTACGAAACAGACATAAAAGTTCAACGCAGAGAAGCCTACAGGGAAGGTCTTGAACAAGGTGCTGAACAAACAAAAATTGAAACTGCAAAAAAGTTATTAATAGATAATTTACCAATTGAGCAAATCGCTAAATATACAGATTTACCCTTAGAAAAGGTGCAGGAACTAAAACAAAATATATAAAATCAAATATTACGCAAAATCTTTATTCATCATTAAAAGACAAGAAAAATATATCCAATTTACTATTTTTCCTGTCTTTTATTTTTTACTTTCTATAAATCAGTGATATACTGATAATATGAAATATTCTACATCAGATTTACAATTAAACTTAAAATGGTATGGTCGTACTTTAGACCATGATAATGTTCGTTATTTTGATTTTTCAGCTAGTGGTTTTGAATTTTGTTTTACAGGAACTTGTGCAAAAGCAACAATTTTAAGCGATTCAAAAAATTGGAACGCCGAAAATAAAGCTGTTCTAGGGATTTATGCAAAAGTTATAAATCCAGAAGATTATATTCAAACTTCTTACTGGAACTTTTTGGAAGATGAGCCAATCAAAAAAATCACCCTTGAAGATTACGAACAAGAATATGAACTTTTTAGTTCGGAAAAAATCCAAACAGTTGTTATAAAAGTAATTAAATTAAGCGAAGTAAACTTTGGAACTGCCGGATTAAAATCTTTGGAAATTGAAGGAACTTTTGTCCAGGCAAAATCAGAAGAAAATCCTTCTGCAAAAATTGAATTTATTGGCGATTCAATTACTTGCGGCTACGGAATTGAAGGTGTTTTTGAAAAAGATTCTTTTACAACACAACAAGAACGAGCCGACAAATCTTATGCATTTTTAACTGCAAAAAAATTAAAAACCGCTTTTAATTGCGTCAGTTGGAGCGGAATTGGAATTATTTCCAATTATGTTGATGAAACTGTTAACATTCCAAACAACGCCGTTTTAATGCCTATGATTTGGCCTTACACAGATAAATCTCTTTCTTTACGATTAGGAATTGACCCAGAAGTTTGGGATTCTTCAAAATTTTCTCCAGACATTATTGTAATTAACCTTGGAACAAATGATTCAAGTTTTGTTCGCCAAGTTGAAGAACGCCGTCTTGCTTTTGTAAGTGGTTATCGTCAGCTTTTAGAAGCAGTTCATCGCCGTTCACCAAAAGCTAAAATTTGTTGTTGTCTTGGTGTTATGGGGCAACTTTTGTGTGATTCTATTGAAGAAGCAATTTCTTTATTTTCAAACGAATTCAAAAATACAGAAATAAAATTTGTAAAATTTCCTGTTCAAGATGATAATGATGGAATAGCAGCAGATTGGCATCCAAGTGCAACAACTCATCAAAAAATGGCTGTTCAATTATCAGAAGAATTAAAGAATTGGATTTAATTATTTACGGAGGATTTTTATATGGCAATGCGTTTAGTTACACGTTCCGATTTTGATGGTTTAGCTTGTGGTGCTTTATTACACGACGCAGGAATTATTGATCACTGGAAATTTGCTCATCCAAAAGATTTGCAAGATGGACTTATTCCTATTGATGAAAATGACTGTTTAGCAAACGTTCCTTTTGTACCTGGTTGTGGCCTTTGGTTTGACCACCACTCTAGCGAATTTGAACGCCAAGAATTAGAAGGAAAATACAAAGGAGAAAGTCGCATCACACCTTCTTGTGCACGCATCATTTACGAATATTACGGCGGAAAAGAGCGTTTCCCAAATTATGATGATATTATGGTTGCCGTAGATAAAGTAGATTCTGGAAATTTAACTATTGATGAAATTCAAAATCCAACAGGATGGATTCTTATTGGTTTCTTAATGGACCCAAGAACAGGACTTGGAAGATGGCGTCAGTTTACAATTCCAAACTATGCATTAATGGAAAAACTGATGATTGCTTGCAAAGACAAATCTACAGAAGAAATTCTTTCTATGCCAGATGTTGTAGAAAGAATTGAAATTTACAAAGAACAAACAGAAAAATTCAAAGAAATGGTTTTGGCTCATACAAAAACAGACGGAAATCTAATTATTACAGATTTACGTGGAGTAGATCCAATCTACACAGGAAACAGATTTATGATTTACAGTATGTATCCTGAACAAAATATTTCTGCTTGGATTGTAGACGGAAAAGGTGGCCAAGGATGTTCAGCCGCAGTTGGTTATAGCATTTTGAATAAAACTTCAAAAGTTAACGTTGGAAGTCTTATGCTAAAATATGGTGGCGGTGGTCACGAAAAAGTTGGAACTTGCCAATTTACAAACGAAAATATGGAATCAGATTTGCCAAAAATGCTTAGCGAACTTTCTGCCTTAGCAAACAAATAGATTTCTACATTTAAAATTGCGAGAAGCGAAGTTGCAATCTGGATTACTTGAGCTTCGCCTCGCATTGACAAAATTACATTCTTGTCGTCCTCGGACTTGATCCGAGGATCTTTCACGATGAGTTTACCCCAACAACAAATCTTGCAAATCTTTTACAGTTTCACAAATGTAATCTGCACCTGCGTTTTGATGTTCTTCTTTTGAACCGTAACCAAACAAAACTCCACAAGATTTAATATTATTTTTTTGCGCTCCAATAATGTCGTATTCACGGTCGCCAATCATAAGAATTGTTTCCTTATTTTTATTGTTAGCTAATCCCAACGCATATTCAATCACTTCTTCTTTTTTGCTTCTTGATTCATCCATGTTGCTTCCACAAATAAAATCAAAATATTTAGACAAATCAAAGTGATCTAAAATCTGAACAGAATATTGTTCTGGTTTTGAAGTTGCCACAATCAACTCAAATCCTTGTTCTTTTAGAGCCTGCAAAAGTTGTGGAATTCCTTCATAAACAGTGTTTTCAAAAAGTCCTTTTGTGGCAAAATGTTCACGATATTTTTTTACTGCTAAATCATTTTTTTCGCCAGTAAAACCAAATTCCTTTTCAAAAGTAGAAGGCAAAGGAGGTCCAATAAAAGAACATAATTTTTCATAACTTGGAATTTCAATTCCAAAATATTCTAAAGCATGAATAAAAGAATTTGTAATTCCAGCCGCTGGGTCAGTAAGTGTTCCATCTAAATCAAATAAAATAGTCTTAAACAAGAAATAACTCCGTAATAAAAACAATAAAACAACAAATACATGCAACAGGAAATAATCCTGCTCCAAGATACGAAAATACAATTCCAACAATCAAAGCAATAATTCCTGCAATTGGAGATTGAGTTGCGTTGATAATTGCTGGGAATGTCATAACCGCAAGTGTTACATAAGGAATGTAGAATAAGAAAGAACGCAAAAATTTGTTCTTAATTGGTTTACGAATTAATGTTAATGGCAAAACACGAATCAAATAAGAAACAAGTGCCGCTGTAAAAATATAAATGTAGGGATTATTTTTCATTTTAAACTTCCCCCTGATTTTCTGAATTTTCCATCTCTTCGTCTTTTACAGGTTTGATTATTGCAATTACCGAAGAAATTATTACTGTTAAAATTATTGTTCTAGTCCCATCAGAAAGATTTTTGATTAACGGAAGAATTCCGCACAAATAGCTACAAACAAAACTTACCACCACAGAAATTGCAATTACCAAATTTTTCTTTGCAGGAGGAATAATTATGGCCAAAAACATTCCGTAAAGAGCCACAGACAAAGCACTAACAATTTTTGCATCTAAAAAATTTCCGGCAAGAATGCCAAGTGATGTCCCTATACTCCACAAAGGAACAGAAATAAAAATTGCACCGTAGTTGTACCAAGGATTTAAAAATCCTTTTTGTGCAATAGAAATTCCAAAGATTTCATCGGTAATTCCAAAGCCCACAAAAAAGCGATGAATAAATTTTGTTTCTGGATTAAAACGTTGGCTCAAAGCACAGCTCATTAAAAGATAGCGCGCATTTACAATAAAAGTAATAAGTGCCACTTCCAAATAAGTTACGCCTTCTTTTATTGCAGTAAAAAGTGCATATTCGCCAGCAGAAGCAACATTAAAAAAACTGGCTACAAAACCTTGAAAAGCAGAAAGGCCCGCATTTTGTGCAACAATTCCCAAAGAAAAAGCAACTGCAAAATAACCAAGACCAATAGGAATTCCATCTCGAATTCCTTGTAGAAAAACATTCTTTTTCATAATCAAAAACTCGCGATGAAAGTATAATAATTTATTTTCTTGGATATTACAACAGAAAGTAAAACAGATTGTCCCATGAGATCCTCAGAAACTTACATCTTTGTCTTTGTCATCCTCGTGCTTGAAACAAGGATTTTACCCCACAATCTTTTTAATGAATTTTTTCACCAAATTCCTATGATTTTTCAAAGATTACAAAAATCAATTTTTCGATTACAATTAGTCCAAAATAGGAGAAATCACATGAAAAAATTTTTATCAATTCTTTTATCAATTGTTTTTGCAATTGCACTTTTTTTAACATTAGTTCTTTCAATCGTTCGCTTTAATTTTAGTTTTTCAACTATAAGCGACCTTGCAAGCCAGTTATTAAGCCCAACTGCAAAAACATCATCAATTCAAAATTTCAACAGCGGATTATTCTATCCAGAAGACAAAATCATCATTTATACAGACTACCAAGACGATTTTGACCTTAGCGGAATAGATTTAAGCAACATCGACCTACAAAACATGGACATCAACGAAATTGTTCAACAATACCTTGATGCAGCCGACTTAGACGTAGAACCAGAATTTGTTGCAGAAATTCTTGCTTCACCAGAAGTAACACAAGCTGTAGAAAAATACTCAACAGAAATCATCAATTACATGACAGGAGCCAGCGAAGAATT
>JAGARY010000279.1 GCA_017622055.1 Treponema sp.
GATGGAGTTATTGCAGAAAACGGAACCGAACTGTCAGATTCACTTCTTGCCCAAATAAACCCAAATCTTGTTTGGCTAACAAATGTTGCTGGAGCAACAAAAAAGCTAGAATCAGAATTAGCTGTTACAATAGACGGTAACCAATTATTAGTTTACGAAGGAATTGTATAAAGCTAAATTTATTCCTTCCAAAGCTATTGACTTTTTTTTTACCTCATGCTATGTTATCCACACATGGCGACATAGCTCAGTAGGTAGAGCAAACGGCTCATATCCGTTAGGTCATAGGTTCAAGCCCTATTGTCGCTAAAAAGCTCCTTTTTTAGGAGCTTTTTTTTGTTTATAAAACATACCGGAGGAATGGTAATAATGATGCCAGAAACTTTCAATGCACCATTCAAAGGTCGATCCTTATTAAACTGGATTGACTGGGAACCAGAAGAAATTACTCAAATTTTAGATTTAGCAGCCCAGGTAAAAAAAGAAAAGCAAAAAGGTGAAATTCATCAGCGATTTGTAGGCAAAACAATAGCATTAATTTTTGAAAAAAGATCTACTCGTACTAGATGTTCTTTTGAAACAGCATTTGGAGAAGAAGGAGGACATCCTGTTTTTCTTTCTTCCCAGGATATTCAACTGGGCGGAAAAGAATCTGTAGAAGATACAGCTAGAGTTCTAGGAAGAATGTTTTCTGCCATTGAATTTAGAGGCTTTTCCCAAAAACATGTGGAAGCCTTAGCAAAATACTCTGGTATTCCAGTTATTAATGGTTTAACTGACGAATTCCATCCTACTCAAGTACTTGCAGATGTTCTTACAATGAATGAACACTTTGGGAAAACAAAGGGTTTGCATATGGCATTTTGTGGAGACGGAAGAAACAACGTAGCACGATCCTTAATGCTAATATGCGCAAAACTGGGAATTCACTTTACTATTGTTAGCCCTAAAGAATTATTCCCTGATAACGAGATTCAAAAAATATGTACTCCCTTTGCAAAAAAATCTGGTGCTAAAATAACTATTTCTGATGATATTTCTCTTGTAAAAGGCGCCGATTCCCTTTATACTGATGTATGGGTTTCTATGGGAGAAGAATCTCTTAAAGAAAGCCGAACCAAGCTACTTTCGCCCTATCAGGTAAACAAGGCTCTTATGGACGCAACAGGAAAAGATGATTGTGTTTTTATGCATTGTCTTCCTGCAATAAAAGGCGAAGAGGTAACCGAAGAAGTTTTTGAAGGTTCCAAAAGCTTGGTATGGGAACAAGCAGAAAACCGAAAGCATACAATCAAAGCAATAATGCTATCGATAATCTGATTCCGATAAAAAAGAATTAGTTCCCAACCTAAAGGAATCAAAGGTTTACATAAGGAGTAAAACATGAAAAAGATGATTTTAACCATGTTGGCAATTTTTATTTTTGCTACAGGACTATCATTTGCACAAAGTCAGGAAACAAAAGAGTCTTCCTTGTCTTATCGTAACATTCCTATATATAGGGTTCTTGACCACAAAGATGTTTATATTGTTCTATATTCAAAACACGGTGTAAACGTGGGAAAAGTTATGATTCCCAAAAGATGGTATACCGAAAAACCTAAAAAATTGCAGATACGTCGTCTGGAC
>JAGARY010000280.1 GCA_017622055.1 Treponema sp.
CTGAGGGATCAAAGCAAAATCCCAAAAAAATGATTGTCAATAAATGGAGAAATGAAAAGCTTTTATCTCAAGATGAAGGTGGGAAAGAGGAACAATGGTTTTCTTTTATAGCTACAGCTTCTACTCAATATGTGTATGTAAAATTTAGTACATTAGGAGTGCTAAGAGTTTCGTTATATGATAAAGATCTTAATATGATAGGCACTAGTGTTAAAATGTATGGTGCGTCAGGAGATGTTGTAGATTTTTCACGGCAAGTAAATATAGATGAACTTTATTATATAAAAACAGAAAGGGATAGTCGTAATGGATATTCTGATACAGGGGCTTATTGGATGGGGGTTACTGATTTTCCTATGCGACCAGAAAAAGAAATAGTAGCTTTGAATGTAGATACATGGGTAAACTCTAAAATAGACCCATATAGTGGGGGGGACAGTTATGATTGGTATAGTTTTATAGCAACAAATTCCACTCAAAATGTGCAAGTGAAGTTTAGTACATTAGAAGTTTTAAGAGTTTCGTTATATGATAAAGATCTTAATATGATAGGCACTAGTGTTAAAATGTATGGTGTGTCGGGAGATGTTGTAGATTTTTCACGGCAAGTGAATATAGATGAACTTTATTATATAAAAACAGAAAGGGATAGTCGTAATGGATATTCTGATACAGGGTCTTATTGGCTGGCTTTTAATTGATTATATCTAAAATTTTTTAATAATTTTTTTAATGGTTACCAAAATTAGGTAACCATTTTTTTTAGAATTTAAATAATAGGAAAATTGTGACAATCTGAAAAATATGAAGAGTCAAATTTTTGTTGTAAAATTATAAGCTATAGCTTATAATATAAAACTATAAGAATTAACTTAATATCAGGAGAATATTTTATGAAAAAAGCATTATTGTTAATTGGTGTTACATTAATCATGTTTGTAAATTTTAGTTGTTCATCTACAAAAGATGTTGGTATGAAATCTGTAGCTAAAGAATCTGAGATTGTAGATTGGGCGAACAGAACTTTAGATGGACCAGCAAAACCAGAATGGTTAAAAAAATTAGTTTTGGGTAATTCTGATGTTTTTAAAACAGATTTTGGAATCGAAAAATCGTATATTATAAAATACAGTGTAGCTTCGGGAAAAACTATAGATTTAGCAAAAGCCGCATCTCGTGTAAATTACAATGCAATGCGTGCAGAAGAACTTAGGACAAAAGTTGTGTCAGAAGCAGCTTCTACATTGAATGATGAAGGGTTGACCGAAGCAACTGCAAATGCGGCTATGGTTGCAAAAGTTAATTTAAGTGGACATGAATTGGTTACTCAGTTCTGGCAAGAAGTTGAAACTTTTGATTCAGAAACAGATACTAAAAAGACAGAAGTAATTTGCTATTCTGTTTATAAAATAACAAAAGAAAACTGGTTAGAAACTTTAAAAAATTACATGAAAGCTGTATTACCAAACTTACCAGATTCTGATGCTCAGAAGAAAATGGCAGCTACAATTGCTTCCTTGTATGAAGATACAACAACTGAAGTTGAAAAAACAGAAACAGATACTATTGCAGAAATAAACTCAAAATTGGATGCAATTGAAAATTCTTCCAAAACTCCAGTGTCACCTGCACCAAGTTCAAGTGATATAGAGTGGCTAGATGTTTTAGAAACTGCTTGTAATGTTATTTTCTAATTAAATGAGAAATATTGTGAAAAGATTATATTTAATATTCATTTTGGTGGTTTCTTTTATTTTTTTAGGATGTGCTTCTAGCAAAATAGATGATGTTTCGGAAAAAAAAACAATAGAAGAAAAAGAACCAAAATGGATTTCAGATAAAGGGCGTTTAGAGTTATTTCCAGATTCTGATTTTATTTCTCAACTTGCATATGGAAATTCTGCTGAGCAAGCAAAATTAAAAGCTGCTTCAAATATTGCAGAGTATATAAAATCCTCGGTTGTAAGTTCTGTTACATCAAATTATTTTTATAAAGAAAATGAAACTCAATTTTCGGAAGAGATATCTCTTTCTGAAAATATTGAAATTACTACAAAAAATGATTTGTTCAAAATTGAATACACAAATCCTTTTTATTATGAGGATTTAGGACAATATGTTTGTGTAGCATTTATTAATAGAAATGAAGCATTTAACTTTGTAAAACAGAAACTTGAAATAGGTAGAAGAGAGTTTCCTCTAACGTATTCAAAAGCAATGTCTAATGAATCATTAATGGACAAAATAATTGGAATAAAAAAAGTTCAAGAATTTTTAAAAGGGTTTTATGAAGTTTACGATTTTGCTCGTGCTATTAATCCAGAAAAATGCAAAATTTATGAAGAAATAGACTTACTTGCAAATGATTCTATTGTAAATCTAAAAGAATTAAGTTCTGATGTTCTGATTAAAATCGAAGGTGTAGGAGATATTGATCTATTAAATCAATCTGGAGTAATAACAGAACTTGAAAATCAATTTTCAACTTTAGGTTTTGTTGTAGGAAACTCTGTAAAATTTAACTGCATTGCATTGGTGGAAGTGAGAAGTTCTATAAAAAGTACTTCTACTACATATGAAACCTATCCAGAACTTAATATAAGAATTATAGAAAAAGGTGTAGAGAAGATTTCTTATTCAAAGCAACTTGCAAAAGTGGCAGGTTTTGATAAGGATACTGTCATAAGAAGAACAAATTTAGCTTTAATAAAGGAAATAAAAACTACGTTTCTTGACGAATGCTTTTAATTTTTTTATCTGAAAAAAGGAGTTTTTATGAAGAAGATTTTTACCATTATATCATTACAATTTTGTATATGTTGCTTTCTTTTTAGTGCAACAACAAACTCAAAAGAAGGATATTTTAATTTAAAATGGGGATCTACTGTTGAAGATGCAAAAAACGCTGGCTATAAGTTAACTCGTATGACAGCTAATTCCGAAAAAGAGTACTTGTCAAAATTATATAATGTACCTGTTGATGGATACAAGGTAACTTCCAAAGACAAAAAAGTTAAGTCGCTTCAATTCCATTATTATCAAAATAAACTGTTTCTGGTAACAGAAATGTTGAATTCAACAGATTTCAATTCTCAAAAACTTGAAAGTCGTTATGGTGATTTTGTACAGCAGGAAATCTTTCTTGTTGGTAAACAATACATGGATGCAAAAATTCAGGATGGTGGAAAAATTTCCTTTTTGTCAATTATGATATCTAATTCGTCAGATAATGTTTCGGCAATTATGTATGACTGGAATGTATATAAGGAAATTTCGTATGTTGGACAAAAGTTGGCAAACAAGGAGAAAAAATCAATTACAGATGAACTTTCTTCGTTGGCAATAAAATTAGTTCAAGAAAATTATTCCAAAACTAAACCAAGTTTTGCTTTTATGGCTTTTACAACAGATTACAAAAATGTTTTAGTAGATAATTATGTTACAGACGCTTTAACTGAAGCAATGTTTAATACAGGTAAAGTTAAAATAATTGAACGTGCAAATTTGGAAGCAATTTTAAAAGAACAAAAATTTCAAGCAAGTGGATTAGTAAATGAAGCTACGGCTAAATCCATAGGTATGATAGTAGGTGTTGATTTTGTTTGCTATGGAACTCTTAAGGATTTAGGAGATGAAATTACTGTTAATGCTCGTGTAGTTGATGTTGAAACGGGAGAAGTTTGTGCAATTGCTCGTGAAACAATAGAAAAAGATACTTATCTAAAAGACCAACCTCAAAGTGCTGTAGGTGTATCAAATTTACCAATAAAATCATCTGCAAAGATTTCTACTAGTACAAGTAAAAGTTCTTCACAACCTAAGAATACTGCTGTTACAAACAATGCTTGGAAAGTTGTGAAATATAGAAATGATTTTGATGGTTGTACTCAGTATATCTTTAGGGTATATTCATCAGATTATAGATTTATATTTGTAGCTTATAAAAAAACTGATGTCAAAGCAAATTCAAGAGTGATTGCTGGAGTCCATTGGGGGGATGGAAACTCATGGGAGATAAATGGTGCGTACGACATAAAAGGAGCAGAAAGCACTGTATCCAAAAACTTAAATGATATATGGACTTATAACTTAGATGCATCTGGAAAAGATAAATTCAAATTTGTATGGAATCAAAAAGCAGCTTCA
>JAGARY010000281.1 GCA_017622055.1 Treponema sp.
AAATCAAAAAAAGGAAATCTCAAAACATCGGGAAAAATTACTTTTAGAGAAAAAAATAATGTAAATTATTCAAACTGGATTCGAGTTCCAGATATGAATATTATTTTGCTACATACCTGTTCTTCCATAAGTATTTTTAGAGAGCTTGCATTTGTTCAAGGTGGAATTCTCTTGGGATTATTCATTACCGTTTTTCTTTTGTATTTTTTTGTAAGATATTTAACTTCAAAATTGATGGGGCGAATCTATAATCTTATAAAATGTATGAAGCAAGTTCAAAATGGAAATCTTTCTGCAAAAGTGGACGTTTCTGGAAATGATGAAGTTACAGCTGCACTTAAAACTTACAATAAAATGATAGGTCAATTGCAAAGACAAATTAATAAAATCAAAGAAGAACAACAATTAATTGCAGATACAGAAATGAAAGCTATGCAAAATCAGATAAATGCTCATTTTTTATATAACGCATTAGAAACAATTAAAATGCAGGCTGTTATTGTTGGGGAACCAGAAATTGAAGAAAGCATAAATATTCTTGGAAAATTAATGCGTTATTGTTTGCGTTGGAGAATTCATGAAGTAACTTTGGCTCAAGAATTAGATTATATTCGAGCGTATATTCAATTATTGAATATTAGAAACGATTATGTAATTTCTTTACAAACTGAAGTCCAAAGTGAATTTGAAAATGTGGTAATTGCAAAAATGTGTTTGCAACCAATTGTGGAAAATGCTTTTTTCTATGCAATTGAACCTCTTGGTGTTGATGCCACAATTAAAGTTTATACAGAAACTGGTTCTGAACCAGATAGAATTTGGCTTTGTGTTAGAGATTTTGGTCCTGGAATCCAAGAAGAAAAATTAAATCAGTTGATTACTTATCTTTCGGATGATATTTACGAACGTGATTCAAAAGGAAGCATAGGATTAAAAAATATACAACAACGTCTTACAACATTTTATGGAAAAAGTTTTAGAATGAAAATTGAACAACCAGCTGATGGTGGAACTTTAATAAAAATTCCAATTCCAATTAAAAGAAAAACAATTGAGGAATCATAAAATGATAACAATAGTTATAGCAGATGATGAAAAATTAATTAGAACAGGATTAAAAATCATCCTTCAAGAAAATCTAGATATTCCTCTTGAAATTCTAGAAGCAAAAAATGGAAAAGAAGCATTAGATTTGTGTAACGAAAAAAAGCCAGATTTGTTGATTACAGATATTCGCATGCCAATAATGGACGGTGTAGAATTGATGAAAAATCTTGCGTCAATGCAAAGAAAACAAAATATAATTGTGTTAAGTGGCTATGATGATTTTCAATATGCAAAAGTTGCCATTCAAAGTGGAGCATTATCATATATTTTAAAACCTGTTGATAAAAAAGAATTAATTGCTGCAGTAAAAAATGCAATTATGGAAGTTTCAAAAGAAGAAAAGGCTAGTAACGAAAAAAAATTGAGGCAGTTGTTTGAAAATGGACGTCTTGAAGGTAAGTCAGTTTTACCAGAAATCAAAATTAAAAATGGTCTTCACTGTATTTCTGTGTACGGGAACAATGCTGCTGCCACAATTGAGCAAGTTTTTGAAGGAAAAAATTATTATGTTATAGCACAAACAAGAAATAGTGTTTGCATAGTATATTTTTTTGAAGGCCCAAAACTTGATATAGATGCAACACCGTTAAAAGATTTTATTATTGGAATTTCTTCCCCTGCTGATGATTATTCAATGCTCAGAAAATTACGAAATCAATCTATTATTGCTGCTATGGAATCTTTTTTTGATGTTCAAACTGGAATTGCCTATGAAAAAGACAAAAAAATTGGAATCTATTATTATGATAAAGAAAATGCTGTTCATACTTTTCCAGAAATAGAAGATAATTACGAAAAAATGATTGCTGGTTGTGGAATTTTAGATTCAAGTGAGATTCAAAAAAATGTAAATAAATTATTAGCAACATTTTTTTCCAATGAAAAACAAGAAAAATCAGAAAAAGAAAATTCCATTGGAGCAAATCTTTCGGCAAAGAAACTATTTTATTTATATAAAAGAATTACATCAAATATGTTTTCCCGTTTTTTTAATTCTGTGGAATCTGATATTTATCTTCACATGAAAGGAATTATGTTAGAAAACATTTTTGAATGTGAAAAACTTTTAGATTGGAAAACTGCAATTTGCGATTATGTTGTGTATGTTTCAGCATTGCTAAAACAAAATACAAAACAATCACCATATATTACAGAAGCTTTGGAATATATAAAAACTCATTTTACAAAAAATATAAATATGGCAATTGTGGCTAATCAAGTTTCTGTAAATTACACTTGGTTCTCCGAAAAATTCAAAGAACACACAGGAATGAATTTTAACGAATATTTAAAAGGCCTTAGAATTGAAGAATCAAAAAAATTACTAGAAAAAGGCTGCTACAAAGTTTATGAAGTTGCAGAACGTTCTGGATTTTCTGATGTAAAATATTTTATGAAACAGTTTAGAGAAGAAACAGGATTATCGCCAACGGAATGGAGCAACCAGCACAAAATGAAAAATCTTTAATAAAAGCCAAAAAAAAGAAAAATAATGACCTTTGTTAATTTTTGTGTTAAAATATATAACACAATTTTAAAAAAAAGGGGTTTTTTATGGAAAATCAGGAAAAACAGCGAAGTTCTTTTTCAAATTCTATAGGCTTCGTTTTGGCTGCTGCTGGTAGTGCAGTAGGGCTTGGAAACATTTGGCGTTTCCCATATCTTGCTGCAAAAGATGGCGGTGGTTTATTCTTATTAGTTTACATTATTCTTGCGCTTACATTTGGATTTGCACTTTTAATTACAGAAATTGCAATTGGTAGAAAAACAAAAGAAAGCCCATTAACAGCTTACACAAAAATCAATTCAAAATGGGGATTTTTGGGAATTCTTTCCTTTGTTGTTCCATTTATTATTTATCCATATTACTGTGTAATTGGTGGTTGGGTAATGAAATATATGTTTTCTTACCTTGCTTTCCAAGGAAGTGTTACTGCTGCCGACGGATTCTTTACAGGTTTCATTACAGCTCAATGGCAACCAATTTTTTACACAGTTTTGTTTGCTATTCTTTGTTTTATTATTGTATACAAAGGTGTTGAACACGGAATTGAAAGATATTCAAGAATTTTAATGCCAGTTTTGGTAATTATTGTTTTGTTCATTGCAATTTATTCTTTGTTCATTACTCACACAGATGCAAATGGAGTAACTCGTACAGGTTTGCAAGGTGCGGCAGTTTACTTTGTTCCAAGTTTTGAAGGAATTACATTCAAAAAGTTCCTTTACATTATTCTTGATGCAATGGGACAACTTTTCTATTCATTATCTATTGCAATGGGAATTATGGTAACTTACGGTTCTTACATGAAAAAAGAAGAAAATCTTGTAAAATCTGTAAACCAAATTGAAATTTTTGATACAGGTATTGCTGTTTTAGCTGGTATGATGATTATTCCAGCAGTTTACGCATTCTCTGGAACAGAAGGAATGTCTGCAGGACCTGGACTTATGTTCATTACATTGCCAAAAGTATTTAATTCACTTGGAAAATTTGGTGATTTTATTGGATTAATTTTCTTTGTAATGGTTCTTTTTGCTGCATTAACTTCTGCAGTTTCAATTTTGGAAGCTATTACATCAAGCGTTATGGATAAATTTAAATGGAGTCGTAAAAAATCAACTTTGGTTATGGCTGCTAGTACATTTGTAATTTCAATTTTAGTTTGTCTTGGCTATAACGTATTCTATTTTGATCTTAAGTTCCCTAACGGTGCTGTTGGTCAAATTCTTGACGTTTTAGACTACGCAAGTAACAACATTCTTATGCCAATTGTTGGACTTTTAACTTGTATTCTTATTGGATGGATTGCAAAACCAAAAACTACAATTGATGAAATTACACTCAACGGCGAAAAATTTGGTCGTAAAACACTTTACGTTGTAATGATTAAAGTTGTTGCCCCAATTCTTTTGTTCATCATTCTTTTAACAGGTTTAGGTGTAATCTAATTACAATTACTTGTGATAAAAAAAGGCAAGGAAAATATGAAGTTTACTTCAATTTTCCTTGCCTTTTTTTTGTTATGTTAGATAAATCTTAAATCTTGAATTATCCTACAATTGCTTTTACGTAAACGTCTTTTGTGCCAGCGTCTGCTTTTACAACTAAGCCGTTAGCACTTCCGCCTTTAACTTCAAGTTTAACATCTCCATCGTTTTTGTTGTTTTCAACTGTAATGTGGTAAGTTACATCGCGGAATACACGTGTAAGTTCAGCGTTTTTAACATGATTTGGTAAACGTGGTTCAATTTCCAAACCGTTGTGACTTGGACGAAGACCACAAATGTATTGGCTCAATGTTACAAAGTTCCAAGCAGCTGTACCTGTAAGCCAAGAGTTTTTACCTTCACCTTCGCGGCGAGCTTCTTTACCAGCAACCATCTGACAGTAAACATAAGGTTCAACTCTGTGGATTTCAGAAATTTCTTCAACATAAGCTGGAGCAAATTTTTTGTAGTGTTCAAATCCGTCTTGTGGGCGACCGTTCACAATTTCACCAATGATTACCCATGGGTTGTTGTGACAGAAAATACCACCGTTTTCTTTGTATCCTGGTGGATAAGATGAAACTTCACCAAGTTCAACATGATAATCTTGGTAAGCAGGCCAAAGAATAACAATACCATATTTTGAATCAAGATATTTTTTTACGCTGTCCAAAGATTTTTCTGGATAACCTTTTGCTTTACCAATTTTAGCCATTGTACCAAAACCTTGTGTTTCAATAAAGATTTTTCCGTTTTCGCATTCATTTGAACCAATTTTGTTTCCAAAATCATCATAAGCACGAAGATACCATTCGCCATCCCAACCAACAGTACAAATTGCTTCTTCCATTTTTGCAGCCAATTCTTCTGCACGTTTTGCTTCTGCTTCATCACCCATAATTCTACACATTGCAGCGTAATCTGGAGTAACATAAACAAACATTTGAGCAATCATAACAGATTCAGCATTTTTTCCTTCTTTGTTTGTACAAGTTTGGAAAGAATCGTTTGGATTTGTAGAGAAACAGTTTAAGTTCAAACAGTCATTCCAGTCTGCACGTCCAATTAAAGGAAGTCCGTGTGGACCAAGGTGATTTGGAATGTAGTTATAAGAACGACGCAAGTGTTCAAACATTGTTGCTTTATTTGTTTCTGAGTTATCAAAAGGAACATCAATTTTTAAGAAATCTTCATCCCCAGTTTCGCGAATGTAGTTTCCAACCCCAAGAACAAGCCAAAGTGGATCGTCGTTGAAGTTTGAACCAATGTCAGCATTTCCGCGTTTTGTTAAAGGCTGGAATTGGTGATAAGCTGAACCGTCTTCAAATTGAGTTGCAGCAACATCGTAAAGACGTTCACGAATTCTTTCTTTTGGAAGTTGGTGAGCAGCACCAAGCATATCCTGTGATGTATCACGGAATCCAAGACCACGACCAATTCCACTTTCAAAGTAAGAAGCAGAACGAGCAAAGTTATATGTAACAACACATTGGTATTGATTCCAAATTGCCATACGATTTAATTTTTCGTCGTTTGTTTTTAAAGTAAAGTGAGAAAGTGTTTTGTCCCAGAAAACTTTTAATGCATCAAAAGCAGCCATTACTTTTTCTTTTGAATCAAATTTTTTCTGAAGTTCGTAAGCTTTTTCTTTGTTGATTACGCCACTTGCTGTATTTGTGCGCAAAAGTCCAGCATCCAAAGCTTTTTTCTTATCTGCATCACTTAAGAATTTTTTGTCATCTTCGTTTTCAATATAACCAAGAACGAAAACTAAAGTTTTTTCTTCACCAGCTTTAAGTTCCATATTAATTCTGTGTGAAGCAATTGGAGACCAACCGTCTGCAACAGAGTTTCCAGATTTTCCTTCTACAACAGTTTTTGGTGCAGAAATTGGATTATAAAGACCTAAGAAAGTTTCGCGGTCTGTATCAAATCCGTCAATTTTTGTATTACAAGAATAGAATGCAAAGTGATTACGGCGTTCACGATATTCAGTTTTGTGATAAATTGCACTTCCTTCAATTTCAACTTCACCAGTAGAAAAGTTTCTTTGGAAGTTTTGGCAGTCGTCAGAAGCGTTATACAAACACCATTCAACAAAAGAAACAAGGCTAACATTTTTTGTAGCAGAGCCTTCGTTTTTAAGTGTAATCATTTCAACTTCACAATTTTCGCCATTTGGAACAAAGTAAAGTGCTTCTGCTTTTAAATCGTTCTTTTTAGAAGTGAATTTTGAATATCCAAAACCGTGGCGACATTCGTAAGAATCAAGTTCTGTTTGACATGGTTGCCAACCTGGATTCCAAATTGTGTCAGCATCTTTAATAAAAAAGTAGTGACCATTGTTATCAAGAGGCATATCGTTATAGCGATAGCGTGTTAAACGACGCAAGCGGGCATCTGTATAGAACGAATAACCACCAGTTGTGTTTGAAATAAGAGAGAAGAATTTTTCACTTCCCAAATAGTTAATCCAAGGATAAGGAGTACGAGGAGTTTCAATAACATATTCTCGTTTTTCATCATCAAAATGTCCGAATTGCATTTTTGACCTCTCAATATAATAATATTACGTTTACGAAAACGTTGTAGTAATGATATTATACAATAGTTATGATAAAAGTCAATTAGAAAAAATGTTTTGGAGCAAATTTCAATCAGGTTTTTTACTCATTCAAAGCCCAAAAATCTATACTACCTTTCCAGCTTTCCAAGGTTCCGCTGGCGCTCCATTCGAGCCGCCAACAAGTTGTCGCCTCGAACGCCTTCGGCGCCTTTCCAATCTGGGCTAGGCTTTTTCTAAGGGAATTTGTTTTAATTTACAATTCAAAAGGATCTGATATAATCTCAATTATGAATAACATTAACGAACAAACAAAATCTGAATTATTTGAAAAAGCAGAAAATATGCTTAAATTTTCATATTCCCCATATTCTCACTTTTGCGTGGGAGCAGCCTTGCTTTGTACCGACGGAACAATTTACACAGGTTGCAATATAGAAAATGCAGCTTATGGACCAAGTAATTGTGCAGAACGCACAGCAATTTTTAAAGCAGTAAGCGAAGGCAAAAAAGATTTTGTTGCAATTGCAATTGTTGGTGGCAAAAACGGTGTAATAGAAGACTTTTGCCCGCCATGTGGAGTTTGCCGCCAAGTTCTATCTGAATTTTGTAAAAAAGATTTTTTAATTCTATTAAAAGACAAAAAAAATCAGGTAAAAGAGTTCACATTAGAACAACTTTTACCTGAAAGTTTTTCTTTGTAGATTGCCACGTCGCTACGCTCCTCGCAATGACAGAATTGGTATAATGCTCACAAATAGAATGTCATTGCGAGCGCAGCGAAGCAATCCAGTACTCATTCACTAGATTGCTTCAACTTCTACGAAGTTTCGCAATGACGGAAAAACTACAAACTTTGAGCCATGCGCAAGTTGTAATATGCACCTTTTTTTTCCATAAGTTCGGAAGGAGTTCCACTCTCAACAATGCCCAAATTATCAATTACAAAAATTCGGCTGGCATTTTGAATTGTAGAAAGCCTGTGAGCAATTACAAAACTTGTGCGACCTTTTAGCATACTTGCAATTCCTGCCTGAACCAAAAGTTCAGTTTTTGTGTCTATGCTACTAGTTGCTTCATCCAAAATTAAAATGCGTGGATTAGAAAGCATTGTTCTTGCAAAAGCAACCAACTGTCGCTGACCATTACTCAATTCACCACCGCGAGCAGTAAGTGGAGTATCATAACCTTTTTCTAATTTGCAAATAAAGTCATGTGCATGAACAGCCTTACTAGCTTCAATCATTTCTTCTTCTGTAGCATCCAATTTTCCGTACATAATATTTTCTCTAATTGTACCACTAAAAATGTAATTATCCTGAGTCATAATTCCCATTTGTGTACGCAAAGAATCAATCTGAACATCTTTAATATCAGTTCCGTCAATTAAAATTTGTCCAGATTTAATATCATAAAAACGGCTAATCAAATTTACAACTGTAGATTTACCAGCACCAGTTGGACCTACCAAAGCAATTGTTTCGCCAGCCTTTACAGAAAAACTCAAATCTTTAAGAACATCTACTTTTGGAGTATAACCAAAAGTAACGTTTTTAAAATCAACGTTTCCCTTAATTGCAGGCATTTCTTTAGCATCCTCTTTGCTAGTTACTACAGCCTTTGTATCAATAATTTCAAAAATGCGTTCTGCACCACTTGCCGCGTTAATAAATTGATTATAAAAATTACTCAAGTTCATAATTGGCTGCCAGAACATTCCAACATAAGAACCAAAAGCAATATAAGTTCCAATAGAAACATTATCAATTCCAAGAACCATAACTCCCACAAGGTAAAGACTCATAGTTCCAACGCCCCAACACAAATCAATCCAAGAGCCAAAAGCATCACACCATCTAACAGCACGAATAAATTCTTTTCTATCGTCCCAAACCAAATCTTGAAAAGTTTTATCAGTTTCTTTTTCGGCTCTAAAACTTTGAATAATTTTAATTCCAGACAAATCTTCATTAATAAACGCATTTAAGTTTGAAGATTTTTGTCTTTTTGCCTTCCAATGTTTTTCTGCCATAATAGAAATCAAAAAAACACCAACAATTAAAAAAGGCAAAGTACAAAGAGCAGCCAAAGCAAGCTTCCAGTTTTTTACAAACATAATAATCATTACCGCAAAAACAGTAATTAAGTTTGGAATTAAAGTTGTAACCGCATTTTCAATAATATCTTTTAAAGAGTTTGTATCACCAATAATTCTTGCCAAGATTTTTCCAGAAGGCCTTGAATCAAAAAAAGCCAAATCAAGACTCTGAATATGATCATACAATTGTTGTCGCAATTCCTGAATTACTTTGTTACTAGTTTTTGCCATAAAAATCATACGAAGTTTAATAGCACCAATAGCAAGCAAATTCAAAATTCCACTAAAACAAACAATCTTTATGAATCCCGGAATATTATTTTTCATGATGTATTTATCAATGGCAGTTTCTGTAAGCAACGGATTAATCAAATCTACAATTGTTCCAAAAGCCATCAAAGCAAAAACACCAATAATAGTTTTTTTATATTTTAAAAGATATTTAAAAAGCCGTGGCATAGTCTCAAAATTCGACTTTTTTACCAACGCTTCATCAACCTTATAACTATTCATATTATTTTCCTTTTAATACTGTGAATCGTAAGTTTCTTTGTACAATCCACCTTTTGCAAGAAGTTCCTCGTGAGTTCCTTCTTCACAAACTTTTCCGCCATCCAAAACAATAATTTTGTCGGCTTTTCTAACTGCACTAATTCTGTGAGCAATAATAATTTTTGTCATTCCAGAAAGTTCAGCCAAAACACCTTGAATTTCTTGTTCTGTTTCTGTGTCCAAAGCACTTGTTGAATCGTCCAAAACAAGGATTGGAGTTTTTCTTGCCAAAGCACGAGCAATTGTAATTCTTTGCTTTTGACCACCACTAAGACCAACGCCCCGTTCACCAATTACAGTGTGTTCTTTGTCTTTCATTTTGTCTACAAACTCAGCCGAGTGAGACTTTTCCAAAGCCAAGCGGACGGTTGGTGTTGTCATTGTTTCCCGTTCACCAAGGCGGATGTTTCCGTCAATTGTGTCGCTAAACAAGAAAATATCTTGCATTACACAAGCCACCGATTTTCGTAAAGTTGCCAAAGGAAACTGTCTAATATCAACGCCATCAAGTTCAATGCTTCCGTCCGAAACATCATACATACGTTTTAGCAAGTTGATAATTGTAGTTTTTCCAGAACCTGTGGCTCCCATAATTCCCAAAGTTTGTCCCGCTTGAATTTCAAAAGAAACATCTTCCAAAATTTTGTTCTCGCCAGCTTTGTATGTAACATTGTTAAATTTTACCGAACCAGAAACATCAAATGGCGAAAGCAAATCTTCTTCAATTTTAGATTCATCCAAAATGTCTGGCATTTCAGAATAAATTTTGTTCAAACGTTTAATACTTGCTTTTGCACTGGCAAAACCGTTTGTAAGCCAACCAAGCATTTCAATTGGCCAAATCATACCGCCAACATATTGAATAAAAGCAATCAGTTCACCCATAGAAAGTTTTTCGCCACCCATAAGTGGATTTCCATGAATTACAATCAAACCACCAAGAAGCAAACTAATAACAGAAAGCATTCTTGTAATAATTTGAATCATTGGATTGTATTTTACAAAAACACGACTCAAATCAATATTCAATTCATAATATTTTTGATTGTGCTTGTGAAACTTATTAATTTCAAAACCTTCACGAGCAAATGCTTTTACAGTTCTAACACCAGCAAGGTTTTCTGCCGCAGTATTGTTTAATTCAGAGTTTTTTTGTGCTAAATCACCAAACAAAACATCAAGTTTCTTTTCCATTTTTAAAGCAATAAAAGCAGCCGCAACCATTCCCGCACAAGGAATTAAAGCCAATTGCCAATTTATTCTGAACAAAAAGAAAATTGTTGTAATTGTTCTAATAATAACTTCTGCCATCAAAATGCCCATGTAAGCGGCAACGTCCCAAATGCGGTCAACGTCATCTTTTACACGACTCATTAATTCACCAGAGTTAATTCCATCAAAAAAGTTTGCCGAAAGACTTTGAATCTTTTGAAAAAGATTAATTCTTACTTCCGAAGCAATTTTTGAACCAGCAAAATCACACAAAAATTCTTTTGTATACTGAAAAATACAACGGCCAACACCAACAGATAAAATTCCAATCAATAATAATTTTAAGGGTTCAATATTATGAGCCAACAAAACATCATCAACAATGTGTTGCACAAATAATGGAGCAAGTTGATCTAAAAATGTACTTGCAGTCATGGCAACAAATGCAATTATGTAAACAAAAGCATACTTTTTAAAATACCTAGCTAAATTTAATTTGTTCATAAAAGTATAATTCTAAAAATGACTTGAAAATAAATGGCTTAAACCACCCAACAAAAAAGTTCGACACAAACAGCAAATTATGCCGAATACAACAAAGCACACTGGTACATTGTGCGTCCAAAAAAGCGAGGAAAATAAAATGTAAAGATTTTTAGTTCTTAGACTTTGTAAAAAGACTAGGAAGATTCTTTTCCATTTTATTTACGCCGCTATAATTCACAAAAACATTTGTACACATGGGTTATGAACCTCCTTTTCCCTTACAAATTTGATATGATAGCTAAAAACTGATAACTCAATGTTTTTACACTCTACTGAAACAAAAAAAAATAGTCAACAGAAAACAAAAAAATAACAAAAATATCAGAAGTTCACCGTATAAAAAAATCATACGGTGAGGCGTGTGTAAAGAATTATTAAATTTTCGGCAAAAATTCCTTAAAACAATTTACTAATTCCGAATTTATTTTTTCTTTGTTTGGAGTTTCTTTTGTTGGGTCGGAAAAGTATAATCCAAAGTTCCATTCATGATATGTATGATAGTTAAAACCTGCTGTAAGATTTTTAAATATTTCAATAGAATCTTTTACATAGTCAACCCCACCATTGTTATTTTCAAAACAATGTCTAATGCACCCAAATTCTCCAATAAAAATTGGTTTATTAAATTCTTTTACAACTTGAATTGTTGACGTAATTTTTTGATTAAGAAATTCTTTTGTAAAATTTGTTGCTACTTGAGCATAATTTAAATCAAAACCAAAAGAAGCATTACATGTATTTGCCTTAATGTTATTTGATTTCATCCAAATTGAAAGTCTATAAGTGCAATCTTTATTTATTAAAAAATTTTCTGGTGCAGTCAAATAAGCCCAAGATTCCGTATTTTTAATAACATAACATCCATCTGCATTATGACCATCTGAAAACTCCCAAGTAGCAGTTTCTGTTGATTTATTATCTTTTGTTCCAAAATACCAATATGGCTCTGTTGAAAAATCATGCTCTTTTAGGATTTTTTCATTTCCATTTTTGTCTATTTCTGTAAGAATCAAATCATCAATATATAAACAACCATTTTGATTCAAGTATCCAGGTTTTACAGATATTTGAAAAACATTTGTAGCAGATGTGTCTACATAATTTGAATTTATTTCATAGTAAAATTGTTTCCATTCTGAAGAAAACTCTTTGAATTGATTTGTAGATTCTTTTATATATTTTGTTTGTTCTATCATTATTTTCGATTCATCTGGATACACAATTTTTTCTGAATATTCTGGAATCCAACTTGCCTGTTGATGTGTGTATCTAATTGGATCATAACTGTGAAGTTCGTAAACTAAGTTGTTATCTTCAATAATTGGAAAAGCGTCTTTTTCATTAAAACTATAATATTTTTTTTCTGTTGAATTAGAAATAACACCAATGGCTCTTTCTACAAATAACACGTGATTTTTATCTACAGTTCTAATTGCCTCTGAAATTTCTTTTGCTAAATTATGCCATTGTTCTAAAGAAGTTTTTACATTGTTTTGAATGTATGGAACAATTGGTTCATTAACTAATCCCCACCCAATTATAGTTGAGCAATCTTTGTAATAATCTGCAATTTTTTTCCATAAAGCAACTAATCTCTTTTGATTTTCTTTTTCTGAAAATAGTGAAAGTCCATTACCTAGTGATTGAAATCCACCTTGAGGAACATGCATATTTACTATTAAGTAGATATTATTTTCTTTTGCCCATTCTATATTTTTGTTAAGCCAATCAAATCCTTCATTTTTGTAAATATACGGATTTGAATCATCTTCAAATAATTGATAATTAATATAAAATCTTACTGCGTTGAATCCTAGTTGTTTTAATTCTTTGTAGCTTTCTTTTGTGTGATGATATTTTGGTTCTTCAGAAGGATTTCCCCAAACTGTATTTCCAAAGGCCATGCTTTTTATAAAAAAGTCTTTTCCATCAGGTGTAACAAGCTTTTGATTTTGAACTTTAATGAATTTCATTTGTTTTGTATCCTCTATTTTTGCAGAATTGATATTTTGACAACTTATATAAACAAAACTAAGAGTCAACCAAAACAGAAAAAAGATGTTTTTATTTTTCTTGATTTTTCCCATACAAAAATTATATGCTACGATTATGAAGTTTACAAATAAAAAGATTTGTTTGATTTAGGGTTTAATACAAACCCTAAAAACGGCCGAGTCAAGGCCTTGAGCAAAGCGTGCCTTGATCGGACGTATTTTTTTGTGGTTGAATTTGTGATTATATTAAACTACAAACTTAATGATTTTTATTTTTTTTGAATGTATGATTATTTCTATTAGTATGGATAACTAATATAAAAAATTATGGAGGAGACTTTTATGGCAATTTTAGAAACTGAACGGTTAATTTTGAGACCTTTGACTGTGAAAGATTATCAGGCGTGTTTTAAATGGTGCGGTGACGCTCGTGTTAATGAATATATGATTTATCCTCTATATAAAAAGGCGGAAGATGTAAAAGAATGGCTTAAAACTGTAAATGATGATGAAAGAAGTATGTGTTTTGGCTATGTTTTGAAGGAAACTGGAGAATTGATTGGAAGCGGAAGTGTTGATTTTCATGAAAATGAAGGAAATAGATGGAGCATCGGCTACAATTTAGCTTACGACGCATGGGGAAAAGGCTACGCAACTGAAGCAATTTCTAAAATTATTGAATATGCTCGCTCTCGTTTTGAAATTAAAGAAATCTACGGAACTTTTGCTGCCGAAAATAACGGTTCACGTCGTGTTATGGAAAAATTGGGAATGACTTTTTTTGAAGATTGCGAATACACAAAATTTGACGGAAGCCGAACTTACAAAGCAAAAACTTACAGAAAAATTTTTTATTGAAATTCAGTCTTTTGAATCATTAAGAAGTTTTAAGTCTATATTCTTTTCTCAAAATTTAACTTTTAAACAAAAATGACTATATTAGATGTGCGTTTTTATTTTGGTTTAACACATTTGTGTTATTTTTTTTGTTGTTTCCGCACTTGATGTGGGAATCTTTCTGTTTTATGAGGAAAAATATGTACACACCTTTATTAAAAATTAAACACAGTTCTGAAAATGATTCGTTGGCTATTGCTTATGCATTTTATAATCTTTTTAAAGATATTGTTGATTTGGAATCTCATTGTGATGCACAAAAATTATATTTTGCACTAGTTGATAAATTAAATCTTCAAAAACATTCAGAAAAAATTTGTGCTGCCTTTATTGAAAAACTCAAAAAAAATAGAAAACTTACACCTGTTGATAACAGAGAAAGATTTATTTCTCCTTTTGAATATAACGGAAAACTTCCAGAAAATTTCAATCAAGATTCTAATATTTATCAACATTGTGGTAGCTGGAAAAATTCTACAGTTAGAGAAGTAAATCTTCTTAGAGTTGTTTTTGCGGACCCAAAAATGAATTATTTTTCTAAACTTATTGCTATGACTTTTTTTATGTCGCCAGAGGCTTTTGTAAAAGATGGATATAAAACAATTTCTTCAGTTTCAATTCCTTCAAATGTAAAAAAAGTTTTTAATGATTTAGAGTCTGTAAAAGGTATTTATGATGTATTAAATCTTAATTTTGATGAAAGTTTAGTTTTACAAATGGGGTATAGGTCTGTTGCTTTTTCTGAGTTTTACAATGTTTGTAATACTATGTACAGAATAGAAGAAATGGGAAGATTTGAACTTCTTTCAAAACTAACTAACAAGCCTATAAAAGAAATAAGACAAATTCTAAAAATTAGCCAAAAACTTGTATCTTATGGATTTTTTACTGATGAAGGTGAAATTGAGGACGCCGCAATTGATGCAATTTATGAACACAATATTAATTCATATTTTGTAGATATTATAAAAGATGAAAAAAATAAAAAAGTATATGGATTAGACTCTTTTAGTGTAAAACAAGAAAAAACAGATTTGGCAGTTCAATTTTTAAAAAGTAAAAATCCTTGTAATATTTTACTTTACGGGGCTCCAGGGGCTGGAAAAACAGAATATGCAAAATCTCTTATCAATGCTGCTGGGCTAAAAATGACAACTTATAAAAATGAAATAGAAGTGAAGGGGAAAGACGGAGACGCAAGTTTAAAGGGCTTGAGCAGATTGAATTGTTATCTTTCTTTAAAAAAGGAAGACTCAATTTTAGTTGTTGATGAAGCAGAATCGGTTTTAAAAACAATTGGGTGTCTTTTTGGAATGAAATATAGTCTTCCACAAAAGGGAACTGTAAACAAAATGTTGGAAGAGTCGGAAAATAAAGTAATTTGGATTTTGAATTACACAGACGAACTTGATGAATCAACTTTACGAAGATTCACGTATTCAATTCGTTTTAATGAAATGCCAAAAGAAACTTTACGTTCAATAGCAGAAAAAAAGTTTTCTAGTATCAAAATGCCAAAAACACTTAAAACAGAAATTGTTGATATGTGTGGAAAATATCATGTTACTGGAGCTTCTGTAGAAAATATTGTAAAAGCGGTAAAAAGTATAGATTGCACTGGGCAAAGTGCGGAAAAAGTTATGAGTGACGTAAAAAATGTTCTTGAAGCAAATTCTTCTCTTGTTTTTGGCAAAAAGAAAATGAGAGATTCAGTAAATGACTCTTATAATCTTGATATTTTGAACACTTCAATCCCTGCTGGCGAAATTGTTGAAATGATAGAAAATGCCATTGTAAACAAAGAAGAAAGTTTTGGAACTCCAGAAGGAATTCGAATGCTCTTCTACGGATTAAGTGGAACTGGTAAAACAGAACTTGCTCGCTATATTTCTGAAAAAACAGGAAAAAAACTTTTGTTAAAACGTGCTTCAGATATTATGGGAAAATATGTTGGAGACAATGAACAAAATATCAAAGATGCTTTTGAAGAAGCTGAAGAAACAGATTCAATTCTTCTTTTTGACGAAGCCGACTCTTTCTTTGCAAACAGGGAAAATGCAAATACATCTTGGGAAAGAACTATGGTAAATGAGTTTTTAACTCAAATGGAAGAATTTAGTGGAATTTTAATTTGTACTACAAATTTAAGAAAAATTATGGACCCAGCAATGCAACGCCGCTTCCATATTCTAACAGAATTTAAACCATTAAATGAAACTGGAATAAAAACTTTGCTGGAATCTTATTTTAAAGGTTTCATTTTTACAGAAGAAATGCTTGCTAGTTTAATAAAACAAAATTCCGTAACACCAGGGGATTTTGGAACTTTAAGAAGTAAAATTCGTTTTATGGCAAAAGATAAAATTACTCCAGAGTTTATAATTCAAGAGTTGAAGAATATTCAAAAAGAAAAACATTCAACTTGTGGTGCAAGAATAGGTTTTGCTTCTTAATGATTTGTTTTAGTTTTGTTTAATTATCAATTTTTTATTTGGAGGTTAATTCGAATAACGAAATAGCAATTCCTGATACAATACATATTATCAATTATACTGCTATGCCCACTTCAATTCTTACTTTGCTTGAACACTGTGTAACAGAATTTAACTTAACACATGGTACAAATATTGATTACAAACAAATGAATACTTGGTCACCATTTTTTGAGTGCGAAGAAGAGAAAGAGGGGTGGATTGAAATTTTTGTTGCAGGAGAACCTGTGGTAAAGAAAAAAATTGATTGGATGAGTCAATCTAGCGAAGCAATAGATAACATAGTTTCGCAAACAATAACAGAAGTTCTTGAAGAATGGTATGAAAAAATAATAGCTCAAGAAAAAATAAATAAAGAAAAACTCTTTGAATTGGAACAACAAAAAGAATATGAATTTCTTCTTGGGTATTATCAAACACATGACAAAGAAAAATATCCATTTTTTCTAAAAAAAGCAGCCTCAATATATCCCAATTATTATCGTTTTGAATTGCTAGAAATATATGATGGTGCTTGTGGAAAAAAGTATAAAAATGAAAAAATGGCAAAGTTTTTACGATTAAAAAGACGTGGTAATAAAGAACCAGCATATAAAAAATAATATAAATTTGTATAATAATAAATTGAACTAAAAAATAAAAAAAAGGAACCAGTATATGATTCGCGAAATTACAGAAAATGATTTTGATGGTTTAATGAAATTGTACGCACAATTGGGAGATAATCCAATTCCTCAAAAGTCGGAAGAAGTTTTGGGTGTGTGGAACAAGATTTTGCAAAATAAAGATTATCACATTATTGTGGCGGATGTTGATGGGGCGGTTGTTTCAACTTGCACTTGCGTAATAATTCCAAACTTAACTCATAATCAACGCCCTTATGCTGTTGTAGAAAATGTTGTTACAGATGAAAATTATCGCGGAAAAGGGTATGCCACAGAATGCTTAAATTTTGCAAAAGAAATTGCCATCAAAAACAATTGTTACAAACTAATGTTGATGACAGGCTCCAAAAAAGAGACAACCTTGAACTTTTACAGAAACGCCGGCTACACAGATAAAACAAAAACAGCATTTGACCAAAGGGTGTAGTAATTTAGAATTATGAATGAAGAATTAAGAATGGACTGCCATGACCAAAAGGTCTCGCAGTGACGTAGCTAATATGTCATTGCGAGGAGCAAGGCGACGTGGCAATCTAGGAGAATTCAGGATTCTGAATTCTGAATTTAAAAACTAGTTATCGCTTTTTTTCAAATTACAGTCTGTGCAAAGCATTTGCAAGTTTTCTTAAACAGATTTTCCGCCTTTACTCCAAGGAACAATGTGGTCTCCAGCCATTTCTGAAAATTCAAAATGATTTTTACAAATTGGGCAAATTCCACCTTGTTGTTCATAAACAGTTCTTTTGTCGCGGTCCAAAAATGAGCGAATACTCAAATGTTTTTCTTTACCATCAAAAACATAATAATAAATCCCCGATTTTTTTGTAACATCTTCATCAGCCATCAAAGCCGCAACTTTTTCTTCCAGATTCACAGGATTCAAATCTTTTCTATCTTTTCCAAGTCCATTTTGCGTATCGTGATAAGAATTATACAAAGTTCCCCATTCAATTCCCTTCATTTCCTTACGATATTTTGGAAACAAAGCCACAACCCAATGAATTACACTCTGAAAATAAAGCCAAAGTTCCGTAGCGTCCCTATCATTTTGATGGGTTCCCATATAATTACAAATCAACGCATCATCACTTCCCGCAAACCACCCAATCGCCTTTTCCAAAAGTTCCTGACGAATTGGGGAACCAGAAACATATTTATCACTCAAAAGTTTTGCCGCACAATTAGACTTAGAAAAAATCTTTTTTGCTTCCGCCGTCCAACTTCCTGCATAAACCGCATTCCGAATTTCCTGCGCCGTCAAACGCTCCCCAGCAATATTTATAGTTTTAAACCATTCAAGCTTTTCGCTAGCAGTTCCCTCACAAAAATAAACCTGAAGCTCATAATTCAAAATAGCCTCTTTTTCATCATCCTGCAAATTAGAAAAATACCGCAAATTATGAGAAAAATCTCCGTTCACATAACGACAAATGGAAATCGTCCTCTGTTGCCCATCCAAAACTTCAAACCTGCCATCCTCCCGAACAACCCAATACATCGTATTCAACGGAAATCCCTTACAAACTGTATCCATAACCGCCTGCTGCTGACTATCATTATAACAAAATTCCCTCTGATACGGCGGCCGAATATCCAAACGCCCATCATAACCAGTTACGCCGCCCTCGTTATCGTCTTTGTAATTTTGAACCAAATCTCTAACCGTAATTGAATGCAAATTAATTGTCATATATTTTTCCTTTTGTTTATTTTCTGGGCAGTCCCCACTTTCAGTGGGTCGGGCTTTTCGCCATTCCGCTTTCGCTCCAGCCGCTTCCTTCGTCCGTTCGTTTCACTCACTCCCTCAGTCCAGTGGCCGCCTACGGCGTGGCTACAATCCCTACTGCAAAAAGCTGCTACACAAAATTATTTCTTTTTGATTAGGATGCGTGCGTAGATACTTTGATAAAGTTCTCCCGTCTCGTAATCCCTAAACGCAGCTGGTTTTGTATCAGTTTCTAAATGTTTTCTGTACAAAGTACCTTTTGCATTGATTGTATATTTTCCAGTGGGCATTCCGTTTTTATCAAGAATTTCCATTCTTTTTTCACAGGTAAAATCACAACTTCCAACAATTCCCAAAGCCACAATTTCAAATTGTTCTGGATTATATTTATCTAAAAATGTTATTGGAACACCAATTATCCCATTGTAATCTTGTGGAATGTCAGAAGTTTTATCAACATTGATTGCATCATAATTTTCGTATTTTGGATATTCTTCTTCTGTAAAATTTTTGTACAGAATTAAATTTTCATGATGCTTTGGAATATCGAGATTTGTAAACCAATTTACACCAGAAACACGAATCATTCCTTCTTTATGATTTGAAGCAGTTGCAATATCCTCATAGGAAGATATGAAATGTGCAGCTCCACCTTTAAAACCATAACCAAGCCATAGTTTATTATTTTTGATTAATTTGAATATTTCTTTATACGTTATTGCATTTTGATGTCCCACAATAATAAACTTCTTATCATATTCCACCAACTGTGCAACATATTCTCGGAACAAACTAACTGGAGGATTCGTCACCACAATGTCGGCTTGTTTTAAAAGTTCAATGCATTCTTTACTTCTAAAATCTCCGTCGCCCTTTAATTCTTTTACTTCCACAGTAGAAAAATCTGTACTAGTGTTGTCATTTGGATTTCCGTAATAATCAAGCCAAACTGCCTTCTCACAATCATTTTGACTAAATAAATCCACATCCTGGTTTTTGTAGCAAGTTGTAATAAGACGCTTTAATCCCCATTCCTTAAATTTCAACGCAAAAAATCTAAAAAAATTAGAAACCCTCGGATCATCACAATTACACAAAACAGTTTTCCCGTAAAAATGTTCTTTGTAATGACTAAGTTCTTTTTCAATATCACAAAGTTGTGTATAAAATTCGTCGTTTTTATTTTTCTTCGCTGATTTTAATGTTTCGTTTGCCATAAAATAATTCCATAAATATATTTAGGTATAAATAAATATTCAAAATACCTTTTGGTAATAATAATACATTATTATACCTTTAGGAACTTATTTCAAGCAAAAATTACCTTTTGTCAATAAACATAACTTATGAGTTTTTGGAAAAATGTTGATAAAGAATTAGAATACACAGGAAAGACACGCAAAGAATTAGCTGCTGAGGTAAATTTTCCAGATTCATACATTTCAAAAGGAATCTCTCGAAACAGCATTCCTTCTGCTGATTTAGCATTAAAAATAGCTCACGCATTAAATGTTCCTCTAGAAATTTTATTGGACATAAAAACCACAAAATCCCCATCACAAAAAGAAACTGAACAAAACCAACTTCGCTTATATCGCAAATATCACAACTTAATAGAAAAAATGGAAAGTTTTTCAGAAGAGAAACAAACTGTCGTAAACAATTTGCTAGACAACTTAGAAAAGCTATAAAAAAGAATCTTGAAAAAATTCTAA